>NZ_CM001368.1:2855000-3042016 GCF_000177215.2 Solidesulfovibrio carbinoliphilus subsp. oakridgensis
TCCGGGCGGGACGGCGCGCGCGGGTGTCCCCGGCCGGGACGGCGGACCGGCCGGCCGGGGGATCAGACAATGGTGGCGTTGTGGTCGCGCAGCTTGCCGACCAGAAAGCCGATGGCGATGCCGAGGATGCAGCTGCCGATGCAGCTGACGCCGAAGATGGCCACCAGATCGTTGACGTTGCCGATGATCTTGCGGCCAAAAAGGATGTGGTAAAAGCCGTAGCAGATCCACAAGGTCATGCCGGCGTGGAAGCCGAAGAAAAGGCCGTCCATCATCCGGTCGTGGACCTCGACGGATTCGATGTACTTGTAGCAGATGAGCTGGGCCACCACGCCGAACAGGGTGATGGAGCCGAACGAGGCCAAAAGCTGGATGGCCATGACCACGAGCGTCGCGTGCCAGGGGTCGCCCTTGCGCAAGGAGACGATGACCCCGGGCAGAAGGCTTATGACCCAGATGGCCAGGACGCCGATCTCCTGATAGCGCCTGGACAGGAAGTCCCGGAATTTTTCCATGAAATCTCTTCTTGCCTGCCTTGTGGCCGGCCAGGCGCTCCCGGCCGGGCCCGTGGTGGCGCCCGTCTCCGGCGGCCTCGGGAAAAATCGCCGCCAGCCGCGTTGTCAAGCGCCCCGGAAAACGTCATACTGATTGAAAGGCTTTCTTGCAACGCGTTTCCCCAAACCCGGCGCGGCGTGACGTCCGGCCGCCCATCGATTCGGCCAAAGCAGCATGGAACATCCAAAATCCGGACGCGAGGCCGACAAGGCCCGCCCGCCGCGCATCCTCATCATCGACGACGAGACCATCAACGTCGAGACCCTGGCGTGGATGCTCAAGGAGGCGGGTTTCGTGCCCCTGCGGGCCGCGTCCGGGCAAAAGGGCCGGGAAATCGCCGCCAGGGAGCAGCCCGACCTCGTCATCCTCGACATCATGATGCCCGGCGAATCGGGCTTTGACACCTGCACCCGCCTGACGGCCGACCCGGCCACCACCGACATCCCCATCATCTTCATCTCCGGGCTTGACGACGTGGAAAACAAGGTCAAGGGTCTGCGCATCGGCGCCGTGGACTACGTGACCAAGCCCTTTGCCCGGGAAGAAGTCCTGGCCCGGGTCAAGATCCACATCCGCCTGCGCCGGGGGCTCAAGGCCCTGCTCGCCGAGCAGGCCGCCAAGCTGGCCCAGATCCGGGACGCCCAGCAGTCGATCCTGGTCGCGCCGGGGGACCTGCCCGAGGGGCGGTTCGCCGTCCGCTACGTGCCGGCGCTCGAGGCCGGGGGCGATTTCTACGACGTGTTCCCCTGGTCGGAGGCGGTCATGGGCTACTTCGTGGCCGACATCTCGGGCCACGACCTGGGGGCCTCGTTCGTCACCTCGTCGCTCAAGGCGCTGTTGCGCCAGAACACGGGCCCGCTTTTCACGCCGGTGGAGACGCTCAAAAACATCAACAGCGTCCTGTCCACCCTCCTTCGCGACGGCAAGCACCTGACCGCCTCGCTGTTGTGCCTGAACCGGGCCAGAACGCGGCTGACCGTGGTCAGCGGCGGCCACCCCGCCCCGATCCTGGTCGGCGCGGACGGGGAGGTGACGCTCCTGGCCGCCGACGGCGACGTGCTCGGGGTGTTCGAGGCCGTCCAGTTCGGCCTGATCGAACGGACGGTGGCCCCGGGCGACCGGATCTTTCTCTATACCGACGGCCTGATCGAACGCTTCGGCCCGGAGGCCAAGACGCGGGACCAGGGCCTGGCCGAACTCGCGGCCGACTGCCGGGCCACGGTCCACCTGCCCCTGGCCCGGGCCGTGGACGCCATTGCCGCTAACATCCTGGGCGCGCGCGAGAGCCCGGAAGACGACGTGGTGCTCATGGGCATCGAGGTGTGACGGCCATGTTTGAAATCGAGTCCTTCCCCGGCGGCCGCGGCTTCCGGTTCTCGGCCAGCCTGACGCTGCTCGACCGGGCCGTGGCCGAAACCGTGCGCTTCATCCAGAGCCAAAACGTCACGGGCAGCCTCTTTGACGTCAAGCTGCTCCTGCGCGAGGCGCTTTTAAACGCCGTGCTCCACGGCAGCCGGTGCGATCCCATGCGCCTGGTGGCCCTCGAGGTCCGCACCGCCGAGGGCCGGCTGACCCTGACCGTGACGGACCAGGGCGACGGCTTCGACTGGCGGTCGGGCCTCTCCAACCTGGCCCCGCCCGAAGCCACCAGCGGCCGGGGGCTGACCATCCTCACCCTGTACGCCGACGACGTGCGCTTTAGCGCCTCGGGCAACCAGGTGACCCTGACCAAGGCGGTCTCGGGCCTGCGCGGCCCGGCCGTCTCCCCCGAAGCGGGGAAGAACATCAAGGGGAGCATACCCATGCACGACATCCGCATCGAGGACGGCCAGACCATCCTCCGCCCGGCCGGAGACATCGTGGCCTCCGTGACCGACGAACTGCGCACCCGGCTCAAAGAGATCATGCAGGGCAACCCGGGGCCCCTTGTCATCGATCTGTCGCGGGTGGAGCTTATCGATTCCGTGGGCATCGGGCTTCTCATCGCGGCCCACAACACCCTGTCCAAAAAGGGCGGCCGCCTGACACTGCGCCACGTCAACCCCGACCTGGCCTCGCTTTTGCGCACCATGCGCCTGGACAAGCATTTCGCCGTGGAAAACGCCTGAGCCCGGAAAGGACAGTCCCCATGGACCAGATGGACGACGAAATCATGGCCATGTTCGTGGAAGACACCCGCGAACACCTGGCCGACATCGAAGCCGCGCTCATGGACATGGACCGGGCCGGGGCGGACATCGACGAGGAGCTGGTCAACAAGGTCTTCCGGGCCGCCCACTCCATCAAGGGCGGGGCGGGATTTCTAAACCTCGGGAATGTCCGCGACCTGGCCCACAAGCTCGAAAACCTGCTGCACATGGTCCGAAGCCGCGAGATCGTGCCCGACACCCGGATCATCAACAAGCTTCTGGCCGGTTTCGACCGGCTGCTGGCCCTGGTCGAGGCGGCCCAGGCCAGCGACGCCGAGGACATCTCCGAACTGCTGGCCGACCTGTCCCTGCTCGCCACCCAGCACCTGACCACCGAGCAGCGGGCCGAGGCCACGGCCACCCTGCCCATCGCCCTGCCAGGCGGCGAGGTGGTCTTCACCGAGGAGGCGCTCGGCGTCCGCCAGGCCGTGTCCGGCGGCAAGAACCTCTATCTCGTGGAGTACGACCTGATCCACGACGTCCAGGCCCGGGGCAAGACCCCCCTCGACATCATCACCACCATGGAGTCGAGCGGGCTGATCGTCGATTGCCGCATGGAGCTTGCCGCCGTCGGCGACCTCGACGCCGAGCCGGTCAACCGCATCCCCTTTTACGTGCTCTACGCCTCCATCGTCGAACCCGACATCGTGGGCTACCTCTTCGCCCTGGACGCCAAACGGATCCACCCGGTGGACCTCGACGCCCTGTGCGGCAACGCCGCCGGGTGCGGGGACGCACAGGAGGCCGCGCCCGCGCCCGCCCCGGCGGCCCCGCCCACGCCCACGCCCAAGGCCGCGGCCCGGGCCGGGATTCCGGCCCGGCAGACGCGGCAGGCCTTCGGGCCCTGGGAGCTGGTGCTGGCCGGGAACACGGCCACCCTGCGCCTGGCCGGCGGCCCGGCCGACGCGGCCTCGGCCCGGGAGGCGCTCCTCGAAGGCCTGGCCCAGGGGGCCGGCGTGACCATCGAATGGAACGACCCGGCCGGGGTGGACCTGGCCCTCGTCCAGGTGGTGGTCGCGGCCGGCCGGACCTTCGCCGCCCGGGGGCTGGCCCTCGGCCACGCCGGCGGTCCGCCGGCGGCGCTTTCGGCCACGGCCCGGCGGGCCGGGATCACGGCGGAGTCCCTGGCCGCGGTGGGCCTGCCGGCGGGCCTGCTCCTCGCGTCCTAGGGCCGCACACAAGTCGCCTTCGGAGGTCATGGTGGTATTGAACGACGAGACCCGCGCCCTGTTCCAGGAAGAAGTGCTCGAAAACCTGGCCGAACTCGACGGGGCCCTGCTGGAGCTGGAAAAAGCGCCGACCGACCTGGATCTGGTCAACCGGATCTTCCGCGCGGTCCATACCCTCAAGGGGGCCTGCGACATGTTCGGCCTCTCCCCGGTGGTGGGGCTGGCCCACGACATCGAGTCGCTTTTCGACCATGTCCGGGGCGGTTGGCGGCGGGTCAGCAAGGAGCTTCTGGACGCGTCCTTTGCCGCCAAGGACCGCTTCGCGGCCATGCTGGCCGAGGGCGCCGATCCGGCGGCCGAGGACGATCCGGCGCTTCGGGCCCGGCTCAAGGAACTGTTGCGCACGCCGGACATGCCCGTCGCGGACGAGGCCGCGCCGGCCGCCGGGGCGGAGCCGGAAGCCTGTGCCGGGCCGGAGCCGGACGACGGGCCGGACCGGGCCACGCCCCGGTCCTGGCGGGTCTGCGTGGCCCCGTCCGATCATGGCCACCTGGCCAAAGCCGATCCCCTGGCCGTGCTCGACGAGCTGCGGGCCATGGGCAACACCCAGGTCCGCTGCGATCTCGGCCAGGTGCCGGATCTGGCCGGGCTTGCGCCCGAGGACTGCCTGCTCCGCTTCGAGGTGGTGCTGACGGCCGAGGCGGGCGCGGTCCCGGATGCCAATGCCCTGCGCGACGTGTTTTTCTTTCTGGAGAACCAGGCCGACCTGGAGATCACGCCCTGCGACGAAGCCCTGGCCGAGCCGCTGCCGGCCGCCTCCCTGGCCGCCGCGCCGGCCGGTGCCGTGGCCGACTGGCCGGACCTGTCGGCCGTGCCGGCGGCCACGCCTGCGGCCGCGGTGGCGGCCGCGGCCCGGCCCGCCCCGGCCGCGTCCCGGCCCGCATCAGGAACAACTCCGGCAACGGCGTCCGGGCCTGGGCCCGTGGCCGGGCACAAGCCCGGGGAAGCGGCCCCGGACCCGGCTAAAAAGCCGCAGGCGGCCGCCAGGAAGGAGGCCATGCAGAGCCTGCGCGTGGACGCGGCCAAGCTCGACGACCTGGTCAACCTGGTCGGGGAGCTGGTCATCGCCCAGGCCCGGCTGACCCAGCTGGCCACGGGCTTCGGCCATCCGGCCCTGACCAGCGTGGCCGAGGAGATCGAGCGGCTTTCCAACGAGCTGCGCGACAACACGCTCGGCATCCGCATGTTGCCGATCGGCACCACGTTCAGCCGGTTCCGGCGGCTGGTGCGCGACCTGTCCTCGGAGATGCAGAAATCCATCGAGCTGGTGACCGAAGGCGGGGAGACCGAGCTCGACAAGACGGTCATCGAGCAGCTCGGCGACCCGCTCGTGCACCTTTTGCGCAACAGCATCGACCACGGCATCGAGCCCCCGGGCGAGCGGCTGGCCGCGGGCAAGCCCGAGACCGGCACCATCGTCTTGTCGGCCGAGCACGCCGGGGGCGAGGTGGTCCTGTCCATCACCGACGACGGCCGGGGCATGGATCCGGACCGGATCCGGGCCAAGGCCGAGGAAAAGGGGCTCATCCCGCCGGATGCCCGGCTAACGGAGAGCGAGATCTTCAACCTGGTCTTTCTGCCCGGCTTTTCCACGGCCGAGAAGGTCACCAACGTCTCGGGCCGGGGCGTGGGCATGGACGTGGTCAAGCGGAGCATGGATTCGCTTCGCGGCAAGATCGACATCCAGAGCACGCTCGGCAAGGGCTCGCGCATCACCATCAAGCTGCCCCTGACCTTGGCCATCATCGACGGCCTGCAGATCAAGGCCGGGGACGACCAGTACATCATCCCGCTGTCCCTGGTGGAAGAGTGCGTGGAGCTGCCGCGCGAGCGCACCGAGGCCTCGGGCCGGGGCCGCACCATCCATCTGCGCGGCGAGATCGTGCCCTACATCCGGCTGCGCGAGGCCTTCGAGCTTCGCGGCGAGGCCCCGGCCATCGAACAGGTGGTGGTCACCCGGTTCGAGGGCGAGCGGACCGGCATCGCCGTGGACCAGGTCATGGGCCAGCAGCAGACGGTCATCAAAAGCCTCGGCAACTACATCGGGTCCGTGTCCGGCATTTCCGGCGCCACGATAAACGGCGACGGCACCATGTCGCTGATCCTCGACGTACCGACCCTGGTGGCCTCGGTCAAACGGGCCGCGGCCTGAGCCGGGCCCGGGCCAGGCGTGCCCGTTTCTTTCGGCCGCGCATTGACCAGTGGCCTGTGGATGGCTACTGTCTCCCATTATTCGAACAGGTCGCTTGCATGACAAAAGATCCTTACGCCATTTTCTCGGACTTCGTGGCCCGCAAGAAGCTCAAGATGACGCCCCAGCGGCGCCAGATTCTCGATGTGTTTCTGGCCGAGGAAGGCCATGTGACGTCCGAGGAGCTCTACCAGAAGGTCAAGCGGGATGCGTCGTCCATCGGCCAGGCGACCGTCTACAGGACGCTCAAGCTCCTGGCCGACTCGGGCCTGGCCAAGGCCGTGGAATTCGGCGACGGGGCCATGCGCTACGAGATCCTCTACGGCCAGACCCACCACGACCATCTCATCTGCGAGGAATGCGGCGTCAACGTCGAGGTGGTGGACCCGGCCATCGAACGCCTGCAGGAAGAAGTGGCCCGGCGCCACGGCTTCGCCCTGACCGGACACAAGCTCTACCTCTACGGGCTGTGCCCGGACTGCCAGAAGAAGCGGGCCGGGGGCCTCTAAGGCCGGGCCCGGCCGGCCACGCGCCATGCAGCGGCTGCTTTTCCCCCTGGCCAACCTGCGCGAGCGCCCGGCCCTGGCAACGCTCTTCGCCTACAAGTATTCCATCACCCTGGCCATCATTCTGGCGGCCCACGTGGTGCTGGTCGGGGTGATCGGCGAGCGGACGGTGCTCTTGGCGCCGTTTATCCTGCTGGCCCTCTATTTCAGCGGGTTCCTGCTCATGGCCGACCGCTCGGGGCTGTGCCGGACCGCCCTCTTTCTGGGGCTGGCCGCCCTCGTCGCCACGGTCCTCGACAACCTGGTGGCCGGCGACGTCTTCCTGGTGCCGGCGCTTGGCGGCCATGCCGCCTTTCTGGCCCTTTTGATCGTCATCCTCCTCGGCCGCCTTTTCGAGGAGCGGCGGATGCCCTTTGACGGCATCATGGCCGGCGTCATCGTCTTTCTGCTCATGGCCGGCCTGTGGACCCAGCTTTACGGCCTGACCGTCCTGGCCGATCCGGCGGCCATCGCGGCCCCGGGCGACGGCCTGCGCCTGCATCCCTACGCCACGCTCTACTACCTGAGCGTCACCGCCCTGACCACGGCCGGTTTCGGGGACGTGTTCCCGGTCTCGGACATGGCCCGCATCCTGGTGGCCTACGAGGGGCTGGTCGGGCAAGTCTACATGGTGGTCTTCATCGCCCTGCTCATGGGCCGCCACTTCGCCGGCCGCGTCTCCGGCCACGCCGTCCCGCCCGAAGTCCCTCCCGGCCCGCCGTCCGACCGCCGCTGATTTCCCGGCTCCTTCGCACCCGGCACGTCCCCGGCGGCCCAATACGATCTCTCCATCACCCACCCCCGTCCGGGGGGTCCGGGGGGGATGATCCCCCCCGGCGGGTCCAGGGGCAGAGCCCCACATCCTCATTCCACATCCTCCCCGCCCGGCCGCGCCCGGCATTCGTCGAAGACACGCAGGTGGCAGCAGGCGCAGCGTTCGGGATCAAGCCGCGCCACGATGCCGCTTATGGCCGTGGACTTGTCCTTGAAGACGTTGCCGGCCCCGATGCGGGCCAGACAGCCGCCGCGCCGCAAGAGCTCCATGACCTCGGATTTGAGCGAGCAGAAAAAGATCTCGCGCCCGGAGAGCTTCATGGCCCCGGCCTCGTGAAAAAGCATGTGGCAGCCGCCGGCGTCGATGAAGTTGATGCCCGAGCCGAGGATGAGGATGTGGCACTGCTCGGGGCTTTGGGCCACGATGCGGTGGAGTTCCTCGGCGATGTGGTTGACCGCGCCGAAAAAGATCGAGCCGTCGAGGCGCAGGATCTTGAGCTGGGGGCATTCGGCCTGGGGCGAGCGGCGGATGTTGACCAGGGCCCTATGGGGCGAGGCCGGGTCCGGGGCCAGGGTGATGAAGTGGGGGTGGCTGGTGCGGCGCAGATACAGGAGCAGCGACAGGATGACGCCGGCATAGATGGCGAACTGGAGTTCGACAAAGAGCGTGGCCAGGAAGGTGGCGGCCAGGACCCCGGCCTCGCCCCGGTCGGTGCGCACGATGTGGCGGATGGCCGGAACGCTTATGAGCCCGGCGGCCACGAGCAGGATGACGCCGGCCATGGAGGCGATGGGCAGGTAGGCGGTCAGGGGCGCGACAAGCAGCAGGATGGCGGCCAGGAAGCCGGAGGAAAAGACGGCGGCCAGGGGGGTTTTGCCCCCGGCGTCGTAGTTGACGCCGGTGCGGGTGAAAGAGCCCGAGGTGGCGTAGGCCGAAAAGAAGCTGCCGACGATGTTGGCCAGGCCCTGGCCGATGAACTCCTGGCTGTTGTCGATGGCCTGGCCCGAACGGGTGGCCACGGCCCGGGCGATGGACACGGCCTCGGCCAGGCCGAGCATGGCCACGGCCACGGCTCCGGGCACCAGCGTCCGCAGGGTATCGAGGTCGAACCAGGGCAGGGACAGGGGAGGGAGGCTGGCGGGGAGGGCCCCGACCAGCGCGATGCCGTGGGCCGGGCCGTCAAGGGCCAGGGACAGGAGGCTGCCGGCCACCATGGCCAAAAGCAGGGCCGGGGCCCGGGGATTGATTCTTCGGATGACGACGGCGCAGGCCAGGGTGGCCGCGCCCACGGCCACCACCCAGGGATTGGCCGCCGAAAGTTGTCCGAGCAGCGCGCCCCAGGTTTCGAGAAACGAGCCGCCCCGGGGCAGGGCCAACCCGAAAAAATGCCCGAGCTGGCTGGTGGCGATGAGGATGGCCGCGCCGGCCATAAATCCCGTGACCACCGAGTGGGACACGAAATTGACCATGCCGCCGAGCCGGGCCAGCCCGAGGCCCAGTTTGACGACCCCGGCCAGGAGGGTCAGGGCCAGGACCAAGTGCAGGTATTCGGCCGTGCCCGGGGCGGCCAGCTGGCTCACGTTGGCGAAGATGACGAGCGAGGCCGTGGTGGTCGGGCCGGAGATGAGGTGGAACGAGGAGCCGAAAAGCGCGGCCACCACCACCGGCACCATGGCCGCGTACAGGCCGTATTCCGGCGGCAGGCCGGCGATGGCGGCGAAGGCCACGCCCTGGGGCAGGACGATCACCGCCCCGGTCAGGCCGGCCCACAAGTCGGCCTTGAACGTTCGCCGGTTGACCTGCGGCCACCAGCCAAGAAACGGGAACAGGCGCGGCAGGGCCTGCCGCAGCCGGTCGAGGCGGCCCGGGCGGCGGGGCAGTTCGCAGTGTTCCATGGGCGGGCTCCGCTAGGGGTGGATGGTCCCCCGGATCATACCCGCCGCGCCGGGCGGGTCAAGGCGTCGGCCGGGAGAACCTGGGGTGGCCTGGCCCTTTTGGCGAAAATCCGGGCCGGGCTGACAACCGTGACGCACGTGTGGTACGGATCGGGCAGGGGTGCGCCCAGGCGCAAACCATTCCCCGTGGAGGAGACCCGCCCATGCCAGACGCCATCCTGGTCAGCGATTTCGACGGCACCATGACCAGCCACGACTTCTTTCGGCTTGTGGCCGAGCGGCTCATGGGGCCCGACGCCCTCGATCCCTGGGAGGCCTACAAGGCCGGCCGCCTGAGCCATTTCGCGGCCCTGCACGAGATTTTCGGCAACATCCGCGCCCCGGAGGACGACGTGGTGGCGGTGGTGCGGTCCATGGAACTCGACCCCGGCCTGGCCGGGTCCCTGGCCCGGCTGCGCCAGGCCGGCTGGGAGGTGGTGGTGGCCTCGGCCGGGTGCGGCTGGTACATCGGCCGGCTTCTGGCCGAAGCGGGCGTGACGCTGGTGGTCCACGCCAACCCGGGCCAGTACCGGCCCGGCGGGCCGCTCGTCATGGAAGCGCCCAAGGATTCGCCCTTCTCCTGCGAGGATACGGGCGTGGACAAGGCGGCCGTGGTCCGGGACGCCCTGTCCCGGGCCACGGTGGTCGCCTTTGCCGGGGACGGCGGGGCGGACCTGCCGGCCTCGCTCCTGGTGCCGGCGGACCTCCGTTTCGCCCGCCACGAGCTGGCCGAGGCGCTGGCCGCCCGGGGCGAAAAGTTCCGGCCCTACGCCGTCTGGTCGGAGGTGGCCGAGGCCCTCTTGGCCGCAGGAGGCAAGCCATGAAGCTCATTTCCGTTCCGGGACTCGTCCGCATCAAGCCGGGTGCCCTGGACCGGCTCGGCCTCTACCTGCGCCGGCCCGGACTCCTGCGGGTGCTGGTCCTGGCCAGCACGGGCCTGCCCGGCCCCCTGGCCGCCATGGTCAGGGACGGCCTGGCCCGGGAGGGCGTGGCGGTGGCCGGCTGGAGCGAGGTGGCGGACAATCGGTTCGAGGATGCGGCCGCGGCCTTTGGCCGGATGCCCAAAAAGATCGCGGCCATCGTCGGCATCGGCGGCGGCAAGGCGCTGGACATGGCCAAGTATCTGGCCTTCCTGGCCCGGCTTCCCTATTACGCCGTGCCGACGTCGCTCTCAAACGACGGGTTTTGCAGCCCCCAGGCCAGCCTGACCCTTGGCGGCAAGCGCCGGTCCCTGGCCGCGGCCCTGCCCCAGGGCGTGGTCATCGACGTGGCCGCCTGCCTGACCGCGCCCCGGAAGTTCTGGCTGTCCGGCGTCGGCGACCTGGCTTCCAAGCTGACGGCCGTTTTCGACTGGAAGCTGGCCTTCCACCACCGGGGCGAGCCGGTGGACGACCTGGCCGCCCTTCTCTCCGACGCCACGGTGCGGCAGTTTCTCGGCAGCCCGGGCTTCGACGCCCAGGGCATGACGCTCCTTGGCACGGCGCTCATGTTAAACGGCATTGCCATGGAAATCTGCGGTTCCTCGCGCCCGGCCAGCGGCAGCGAGCACCTCATTTCCCACGCCCTGGACGCCACGGCCAAAAAACCCAAGCTCCACGGCCTGCAGGTGGGACTGGCCGCCTATGTCGTCAGCCGGCTCCAGGGCCAGCAGACCGAGATCCTGGCCCGGCTTTTCGAGGAGACCGGCTTTTTCGAGGCCATCCGCCAGGACCCCTTTTCCGAGGCCGACTGGCTGGAGGCGGTGCGGCTGGCGCCGACGATCAAGGAGGATTTCTTCACCGTCCTGTCCATGCGCGACTGTCTGGCCGAGGTCCGGGGGATCATCCGCAACGACCCCCGTCTGGCCGGCTGTTTTGTGGATTGACGGCAGGCCTCTTGCCACGGACCGGCCCGGAGGATAGGGTAGGGGTCCTTTTCCTCCATGGACGGAGCCGGTCCCGATGACGGGGCCGCGAGGGCAGGCACGCTCGTGTCCCCTTGGGGCCAAGCCGCGCCCGGAGTCCGCCCATGGCCGCGATCACCGCCGCCGCCACCTCGCCCGTCGGGGCCTACCAGCGCGAAGCTGTGCGCCTCGCTCCGGTCGCGCCCCAGGTCGGGGGCAAGGTCATCAGCCGCGACGCGGGCCTGTCCCTCGGTCCCTTCTCCATCCGCTATTCGGCCACGGACTACGAATTCGACCTGACCGGGGCCACCGCCCAGACGCCCTTTTCCGACGCCCTGGACGCGGCCGCCACCTCCCGCCAACTGGCCGACACCGCCATCCCATCCCGAGAAGCCCCGACGCCGAACGCGCTGACCCGCCGCCAGGCCCTGGCCGGCTACACCGCCGCGGCCCGCCCGCCGGCTGCGCCGGTGTCTTCGTTTCGGGCCACGGCCTGAGGGAACGGGGGAATGCCTCCGGCGGCCGGGGGGGATTTTCCACCCCCCCCGGACCCCCCGAACGGGGTGGGCGGGAGTTGGGGCGGCAACGTCGGGCGGCGGGGCATCGACGGTTACGGTGCGCCGGCGGCGAAGCGCCGCAGGGGGAGCGAACGATGCGCCCCCTTGGGAGTTTTTGGGGAAGGAGGGGGTGTGGGGGAGGGAACCCCTTTTTGCAAAAAGGGGTTCCCTCCCCCACCTCTTAAAACGGGTTGATTTCCTGGGTGCGGGTGTAGTGCTGGTAGCCGATGTTGGCCCCGAGGCGCAGGCCGACGCCGAAGCGGATGGGGGCCAGGGTGATGTCGCCCGAGCGCTGGTAGTTCATGCCGAAGCCGCCGATAACGTAGGCGCTGCCGTCCACGGCCGGGAACCGCTGGAAGATCTCGTTGGGGTTGGTGGTGCCGTAGACCAGGGTGAAGACCTTGACCGCGTTGACGCCGAGGTCGAACCCGAGCGACGGGCTTTGCCAGTACACGGCCACGGGCGGACGGCCCTTGATGTTGAGGGTGCCCGTGCCGTAGCGCAGGCCGACTATCAGGGCCCCGCCGGCCTCGTTGCCCTTGATGAACCCGGTGGGCTGGCCGAGGTCGTGAAACGACCGGGCCACCATCTGGGCCAGACCCCGCGATCCGCTCTCGAAAAATCCCATCACCTCCCGGTTGACCTCATCGCGGTTGTAGGTCGCCTCCCGGCTTGGCGGCGGCGGAGGCGGGGGGGGCGGCGGGGTCACGGCCGTCTGGCCGTTGATCGGCGTGCCGCCGGCGCCCGGAGGCGGGGTGGCGCCTTGCGGGGGCGGCGGTGTGCCGCCTGGCTGGTAGGCCGGCGGCTGGTAGGGCGGCGTACCGCTTGGCGGAGAGGCCGCAGGGGTGCCTTGCTGATAGGTCGGCGGGGTGGCGGCCGGCGAGGGCTGTGCGCCATAGGGCTGGGCGCTTCCGGCCGTGCCGCCGGCCGGCGGAGGCGGCGCGGACTCGTAGGCCGGCTGGGCCGGAACCGGGGCCGGGGACACGGTGGCGGCTCCCGGCTGGGACGCGGCCGCCGCGGCCGGCGAGTATTGCATGGCCTGGGCAGGACCCGGGGCGGTCCCCGGAGCCGGGGCTGGGGCAGGAGCCGGCGCGGCCGGGGTATCCGACAGGGACCGCTCCTTGAGGCCCTGGGCCTTGGCCGGCCCGTTGGCGGCGAGGACGCACCATCCGGCCAGGGCGAAAGCGACGAGGCGTTTCATGGTTGACCTCCATCGGTCGGGACGGGGTTGAGGGAGAGCCTGGCGCGCAGGGTCGGCAGCATGGCCGCCGCGATGCCCTGGCGCCCGGCGTCGGTGTTGTGCACGCCGTCGGCGCTGTAGGCCGGGGACGTGCGCCCGCACAGGGCGTTTCGCAGGTTGACGGAGTAGGGTTTGCCGTCCAGGGCCTTCTCCAGGGCGGCGTAGACGGTCTGGAAGTTCTCGCGCACGTTGGGAAAGGTCTTGCGGCCGAGGATGTTCGCCTTTTCGCTGTCCGCCGTGGCCGCGTCCGCGACCGGGCACGTCTCGACCCAGTAGAGCGGCTGCAGAAAGAGCACAAATTTGGCCCCGTAGGCGGCGCAGAGACGATCCGCGAAGTCGTAGCGCTTGACGGCCAGATCCACGAAGGCGGCCAGCTCCGGCGAAGCCGGGTCCAGGGGCTTGGCCGTGTAGAGCAGCTTTTCCAGGAGCTCCCGGGTGAACGAGGCGAAGACGGCGGCGTTTAGGGGTTTGAGGAGGCCGTAGCCGGTCTTGTAGTAGCTTTCGATCACGCCCTGGACCCGTTCCCGGCCTTCGTGGGCATAGGGCGTCTTCTGGACCGCGAAGTAGTTGGCGTCGTTGGCCCCGTCGTAGAAGACCACCAGATCGGGCCGGATCGGAAATTCGATGAACTGCTTTTCCAGGTACTTGACCTCGAGCAGGGAGTTGAAGGAATTGACGCCGAAGTTGAAGCAGTTAAACGCGTACGGCTGGCCCGAGGCGTTGAGCTCCTTGGCGAGCAGGCTTGGAATCGACTGCTCGTAGGGCGCGGTGCTGGCCCGCATGGTGGAGCCGCCGAAAAACCAGACCACCTTGGACAGCTCCGGGTGGTAGTCCACGGTGGCGCTGTTGGCCGTGGGCCACACGCCGTTTTCCATGAGAAAGAGCGCGTACGGGTCGTAGACGGCCTTGGGGCCCTCGCGCAGGTTGCCGTAGATGATCCAGTTGGTGGTGGTGATGACGGCGAACGAAACCACTTCCAGGAGCAGGACGGCGAGAATCCCCCACTTGGCCGCCTTGACGGCCCAGCCGAAAAACCGTTTCACCAGGGTCGCATCCTTTGGCGCACACGCGCGCTATTTGGGAATCCGCAGGGCCACGCCCTCGGGCACGCGCTCGATGGCCGGCGCGCCGCGAAGCCGGCTCGTCGCGTCCGGGGCCATGTCGAGGACCACGCGGAACATGTCCGGGTGCTTGCCGACGCGGATCTGGCGGATGAAGTCGTTGCCCGTCACGGTCGACATCGGGCCGGTGTAGGTCCAGGGCCCGGCCAGATCGAGGACCAGACGCGGCGGGTCGGTCATAAAAAGCTTGGTGGCCGGGCCGGCCGGCTTGCTGGTGTGGACCACCAGCAGGTACTCCCCGGGCTTTTCCTCGGCCACGATGCGGATCACGTTGCCGCCGGCCGCGCCGGCCTTGGCTGAAACGGCTTGGGCCTTGGCCGGAGAAACGGCGGGCGCGGCCGGTTTTGGCCCGGCAGCCGCCGGTGCGGCGGCCTTGGCCTCGGCCGCGGCCTTGGCCTTTTCCCTGGCTTTTTCCTTGGCCTGTTCCCGGGCCTGGGCCTTTTGTTCGGCCTTGGTCAGGGGCGTGGCGGCCGGCGCGGCCGTGGCCGGGGCCTCGGCCACGACCGGCGCCGGGGCCGGAGCCGGTTGTGGGGCGGCGGCCGGCGCGGCCTTGGGCTCGGCCACCGGCGCCGGTTCCGGACCGTGCCCGGCGTCGCCGGCCGGACCGTGGCCCGGGGCGGCCTTGGCCTCGGCCGCCTTGCCGACCGGGGCCGGGTCGCCCGCGATCTCGGCGAACATCTTTTCCAGGGTCTCGTCCCCGGCCACGGACGGTGCCGGTCCCGTCCCGGCCGGCTTCTGCGCCGTGGCCGCCGCGGCCGGGACCGCCGCGGCCGGGGCCGGGGTGGCCGGCGTCGGAACGGCCGGCGGGGCCGTCGCCGGGGCTGCGGCCTGGACCTCGACCGGGACCGCCGGCGCGGGCGGAGGCGAAAGGGTTTCCTCGACCGCAGGAACCGAGGCCGCGGTCGGGGCCGGCGGGATCGCGGCGACCGGTCCCTTGGCACCGCCGGAAAACAGGAACGGTTTTTTTAAGATCGCCAGTCCCAGCACAACGGTCACGGCCAGCGCCACCGCGCCGAGGATGATCGTCTTGTCGCCGCGAGTCAGTGCCATGCCTTCCCCCTGGTCCGATAAGGACGCCCGCGCTCGGTTTCGGGGCGGACGCTACCCGAGCTTGCCGTTTCCCTCAAGGGGGAACCGGGGCGGGGCCGGCCGGGCACCAGGGGAAGCCTCCGGGCCGGGCGGGGGCTTTGCGCACTCCTCCGGCGGCAGGCCGGAGCGCGTCGGAAAACGGCCAGGGCCGAGCGGCCGGAAAAAGGGGCTTCGCCGCAACGGGCGAAGCCCCTTTCCCGTGCGGGCCCCGTATCGAAAAGGTCTGTTGCGCCCGGGCTGCGGCGCGGCCGGCCCACGTCACAACCCTTGGCGGGACCGGGCCGGACCTAGGACGAGGGCTTGCCGCCCGGGGCCTTGGTCAGGCACTGCAGCAGCGACTCCTCGGGCACGAACTGCATGCAGTCCTCGCCCTTGTTCTTGTCCACGGTCACATGGCCGATCTTCGGCAGCACGATGCTGTCCCCGTTTCTGAGGGCATTGAAGGGGATGGAGAAAACGGCGTCCAGAATGTGCTCGGCCTGTTCGTCGGTCTTCACGCCGTCCAACATGTCCTTGAGCATGCTGACGTAGACTTTCTTGTCGATCATGGCGTACCCCTTTTCCGGTTAGACGTTGGCGGGTCGCTCCGCAGCGCTTTTGTACTTGGCGTACAGCTCGTGCACGCGCCGGCGAAGCTCTTTTATCTTCCTGGTGTTTTCCGGATTGCTGTTTCTCGGCTCGTGGATGGAGAAGATGTAGTTGGTCAGGTCGTCGAGCACGTGCTCCGTGGCCTGGCACCACTCGTCGGTGCAGGCGTCGGCCATGCCGGCGGTTTCGGTGATGTCGCGGTCGAGCTGGTCCAGGGACTGTTCGAGACCTTGCAGATAGGTCGTCCAGCCCTGGTCCAGGTTCTGCATCACTTCCTTATGCCATTTGTTCATGGGGAGCCTCCTTCGGAAAACCGATTGTCCCCGCCGAAGCAGGGATTTTGGAACCATAGACAACGATAACCGAAGTATGAATTTTTTTGCAACCTTTTTAAAGACAACTTGCCTGGCCGGCCGGCCGGCCTTATCAGTCGATGCCGCCCGTGGAGTTTCCGGCCAGCCCGGACGGTTGCAACAGCTGGGCGGGCCTGCCGGCGCGCGGCCCAACCCGAATCATCAGGCGCGACGGGTTCAAGCCGCCCGCGCCGCAACGAGGAACGCCATGAAACGGATGTTTTTGGCCGGCCTGCTGGCCGCTGCCCTGCTGCCGGTGACGGCCCGGGCCGGCGTCACCCTGGAAGGCGACACCTGCCGGCAGGTCTTTGACGACCCGCGAGCCGAACACATCGACTGCCGCACCGGTTTTCGCCTGGACCAGGCCACGCGCGGCCGGCTCGAGTCGAACACCTTCGGCCTGCTCTCCGACCTGACCTGCGCGGCGGACATAAGCGCCAAGCGGTCCGAGGTCATAGGCCTGGTCCGGGCCGGCGGGGACGTGGCCCTGCCCCAGCAGGAAGTGCGGTGCCGGCTGGTGTCCGGCGGCGATCCGGTGGGGGTGCGGTTCCACCTGGCTCCGGTGGTCCGCATCGACAGGAAGACGAACAAGGCCGTGGACGCCCGCCTCGGCATCCGCGACCTGACCGGCCTGCCCGAACCCCTGGCCACGGCCGTGGCCGAGTTTTTAAACGGCGACCCGACCCTGCGCAAAAGCCTTATCCAGGCCGCCAACGAGATCCTTCCGAACCTGCCCAAGCGGTAAGTCCCGGCGGCGGTCGGTGGCGGCTTGACATCTGTACAGAAATCCGTACGACCATGGAGCAGGCCGGCTGGTCTTGCCCCTTTCGGGCAAGGTTGTGTCCGCCTGCCGTCCGCGCCCTGGAGGCCAACCATGGATGCCATCAGCTACACCCATGCCCGCGAACACCTGGCCTCGACCATGGAGCAGGTCTGCAATGACCACGCGCCGGTCGTCATCACCCGGCAAAAGGGCCGGGCCGTGGTCATGATGAGCCTTGAGGACTACAACGCCATCGAGGAGACGGCCTACCTCCTGCGCAGCCCGGCCAACGCCGCCCGGCTGCGGGCGAGCCTGGCCCGGGCCAAGGCGGGAGAGGCCGAGGTCCATGGCCTGATCGAGGAGGAATAGGGTGCGCCTTGTCTGGACGGCTGAAGCCTGGGAGGACTATCGCTCCTGGCAGGCCACGGACAAAGGCAAGGTCCGCAAGATCAACGCCCTTATCCGGGAAATGCTGCGCGAGCCGTTTGCCGGCACCGGCAAGCCCGAACCCCTGAAATTCGACCTGGCCGGCTGCTGGTCCCGCCGCATCGACCAGGAGCACCGGCTCGTCTACACGGTGCTGGACGGCGACTTGATCCTGCTGGCCTGCCGCTACCATTATTGACGCCGGCCTTTCCCCCGGAAAAACGATCACGGACGGTCCCGCTCGGGCCGTTTTCCCCTGTGCCGCATCGTTTCGGCGTTGCGGCCCCTTGCGGGCCACTTGACAGCGGCCAGGCGCTGCCCTACTTGGAAACTTCGAGTCGTATTGGCCTCAACAGGAGCGGACCCGATGAAGAATTCCCGCTAAACCCTCACGAACGAAGGTTTTGCCACCCCTCTCGACAGCGATTGTTCCGCCTGTCGTTCTGGTGGCCTGCGGGAATTCTGCTTTGCCGGGTCTTTACTTCGATTCCGCCACGGTCCGTGGCGGCGTTGCAGTTATCAAAAGACCGCAGGGACGGAATTCCTTGCGGTCTTTTTCATTTGCAGCGCGGCGCGTCCGCTCCAGAGGTTCTTTTCATGTCATTGATCAATATTTCCGAACTCAGCTTCGGCCATGAGGGCGGCCAAACGCTTTTCGACAAGGTTTCCCTGCAGCTCGACACCGACTGGAAACTGGGACTTATCGGCCGCAACGGCCGGGGGAAGACCACCTTCCTCAAACTGCTCAAAGGAGAACTCCGCTATTCCGGCAAGATCGTCCGTCCGGTGGCCTGCGACTATTTCCCGTTTCCGGTGGAAAACCCCGGATGGACGGCCTTTCGCCTGGCAGAGAAGCTCTGTCCGGACTGCGCCCCCTGGCAGTTGGAACGGGAGGCCTCGCTGATCGCGCTTTCCGGCGAGGCCCTCGAACGTCCCCTGGCCACCCTGAGCGGCGGGGAAACCACCAAGCTGCTCCTGGCGATCCTCTTTTTACGCGAAAACCACTTCCTGCTCATCGACGAGCCCACCAACCACCTGGACTTGCAGGCCCGGCAGGCGGTGGGGAACTACTTGCGCGGGAAAAAAGGGTTCATCCTGGTCTCCCACGACCGGTCCCTGCTCGACCGGTGCATCGACCATGTCCTGTCCATCAACAAGGCGACCATTGCCCTGCAACAGGGCAATTTCGCCTCCTGGCAGCAAAATCGCCTGCGCCAGGACCAATACGAACAGGCGCAGCACCGGAAACTGCGCAAGGAAGTCTCCCGCCTGGCGGAAAGCGCCCACCAAAGCGCCAACTGGTCGCAAGCCGCCGAGCGCGGCAAGTACGGGAACGGCCCGGTGGACCGGGGATTTATCGGCCACAAGGCCGCCAAGCTGATGCAGCGGGCCAAATCCGTGGAAGCCCGGCGGCACAAGGCCCTGGAGGACGCGTCCCGGCTCCTTCGGGACGTGGAGACGGCCGCCCCCCTTTCCATCCGGTCCGTGCCCTTTCACGGCAAAAAGCTTGTGGAGGCGAGCAACCTTGCCCTCGAATATGACGGGAGGACGATCCTGGAAGGCCTTTCCTTCAGGATCCTCCTGGGCGACCGCCTTCTTCTGCGGGGGGGCAACGGCAGCGGCAAATCCAGCCTGGCCCGGCTCATCGCCGGCCAGCCGCTGCGGTTTACGGGCGACCTGCGGGTCCCGGGGAGCCTGCGGATCTCCAGCGTGCCCCAGGACACGTCCTTTCTCCGGGGGACATTGCAGGACTTCGCTCGGGAGCGGGGCATCGACGAGGGCGACTGCCGGGCGGTCCTCGACCGGCTGGGAGTGGCGCGCAGCCGGTTCGAGGCGGATATGGCCGGGTGGAGCGCCGGGCAAAAGAAAAAGGCGCTCCTGGCCGCCAGCCTCTGCCAGGAAGCGCATCTGTACGTCTGGGACGAACCGCTCAACTACATCGACCTGGAATCCCGCATCCAGCTGGAAAACCTGATCCTGGAACACCGCCCCACCATGCTGCTGATCGAGCACGACCGGACGTTCGCCGAGCGGGTCGCCTCCGCATGCCTGGATCTGGACCGCCTGCGGGAGGGCGGGGGAGGCCCCGACGGACGGGCCTGAAACAAAAAACGGCCGGGGACAACGCGTCCCCGGCCGTTTTTTTGCGTATGGAAACGGGCGCTTAGATGACCTTATTGAGGCCGTATTCGATGATGCCCTCGGCCCCGAGGTCGTGGAGCTTGGGGATGAGGTCGCGCACCGTGTTCTCGGCCACCACGATCTCGATGGACAGCCAGTTCTTGTTGTAGAGGTTGGCCACCGTCGGCGAGGTGAGGCTCGGCAAAAGCGCCATGATGTCCGGCATCTTCTCCTCGGGCACGTTCATCTTGAGCCCGACCAGCCCCTCGGCGCACAGGGCCCCCTGGAGCAGCATGTTCAGGACCTCGATCTTGCGGCGCTTGAACGGGTCTTCCCAGGACTTCTTGTTGGCGATGAGCTGGGTGTTGGTCAAGAGCAGCTCGGAGATGATGCGCAGGCCGTGGGCCTTGATCGTGGTGCCGGTCTCGGTCACTTCCACGATGGCGTCGGCCAGTCCTTCGACCACCTTGGCCTCGGTGGCGCCCCAGGAGAATTCGACCTCCACGGGCACGCCCGCGCCGGAGAAATACTGCTTGGTGAAGTTGACGAGCTCGGTGGCGATCTTCTTGCCGGCCAGGTCCTCGGGCCGCCTGTAGGGCGAATCCGCGGCCACGGCCAGGACCCAGCGGGCCGGGCGGTTGCTGACCTTGGAGTAGACCAGGTCGGAGACCACGACCACGTCGGACTCGTTTTCGAGGATCCAGTCCTTGCCGGTCAGGCCGCAGTCGAGGGTGCCGGATTCGACGTACCGGGACATTTCCTGGGCCCGGCACATGGAGCAGGACAGTTCGGGGTCGTTTATCTCGGGAAAATAATTGCGGTGGTGCATCCGGATCTTCCATCCGGATTTCTCGAACAGCGCGATGGTGGCGTCCTGGAGGGAGCCTTTGGGAATGCCGAGTTTGAGGATCTGTTCGCCGGCCATTTATTTGTAGACCTCCTTGGGATCAAAGACCTTGGGCGAACAGGTGCGTTCGCCGCCTTCGGTTATTTCGGTGAAAAAGCAGGACTTGTAGCCTTCGTGGCAGGCCGCGCCGCCGACCTGCTCGACCAGGACCAGGATGGTGTCCGCGTCGCAGTCGAGGCGCACGGACGTGACCTTCTGGACATGGCCGGACGTGCCGCCCTTGTGCCAGAGTTTCTGGCGGCTGCGGCTATAGTAATGGACTTCGCCCGTTTGGAGGGTCAAGTCGTAGGCTTCCTCGTTCATGTAGGCGAGCATGAGCACCTCTCCGGTGCACGCCTCCTGGGCGATGGCGGGGACGAGGCCGCCGCACTTCGCGAAATCGGGTCGTTTCATCTTTGCTCCTAAGACACCCCTTCAAAAGGGCACTTCTTCTGGGAATCGATCAATTGCTATTGATATTATTATGGATCTATGAATTGTTGGCCTGTTTCGATGAGCGGCTCGAAATGCTTTCTATTAAATGACAACACGATATCAGCGCCACTTTTTTGGGCGGCGATGACATGCAACGCGTCGTAGATACTTCCGCCGCCTCGCCCGATACGAGCGACGGCATCCATTGCCGCCAGATACTCCCGCGCGTCAAGCGAAATGATCGCAGCCACGGCAATAACGCTGGCCACGCGCGGAGATACCCTTGGCCGCGATGGATATGTGGTCAGCGAGGCATATGTTTCCGCCAACCCATGCGCGGCGACGATCATTTCCAACTCGCCGCGCCGGCCTTTCAAGTACCACGGGTACGCCCGCTCATGCAGCGGGTGGCTTTTCACCAACGCGGCCACAAGGACCGACGTATCGAAAAGCGCCCTCATCGCCGGGACAGTCCCGAGACTTCCCTGATGCGGTCTTCCCGGACCCGATCAATCAAATCGTCCACGGAGCCGATCGTCTCGCCGGCAAACAGCAGCACCCCGTCTTCCTCGACAAGACCCGAGTCCGCGCTGATGGAACGAATGACGATGGCGCTGCCCTGCTCCTCGACACTGACCCGGGAACCGGGCCTCAGTCCCAGATCCCGCAGGACTTCTTCAGGAATGACCACACGCCCCTGCTCATCAAGCGTCGTTTCCATACGGCCTCCCCGGCACGTCTCCGCGCGCAAGTTCCGCGAAAAAGGAGCATTACCCTACCCAAACGGCAAACGGGTGACAAGGGCCGGATGCGGGGCCGAATTTTATTCGCCGGCCGCCCCTTCCCCTTCGCACTCGGCCCTAAGCTGGCCGCAGGCGGCGGCGATGTCCGCGCCTTTGCTCTTGCGCACGGTCGCCGTCAGCCCCTTGGCCTTGAGCGCCTCCTGGAAGGCGAACACCCGCTCGGCCGGCGGCGGCTGGTAGGGCAGGCCCGGGGTGGCGTTAAAGACGATCAGATTCACCTTGGCCTTGACCCTTGAAAGCAGGCGCACCAGTTCCCGGGCGTCCTCCAGCGAGTCGTTGACCCCGTCGAGCATCAGGTACTCAAACGTCAGCCGCTCCCGGGGCTTCATGGGATACTGGCGCAAAATCTCGATCAGTTCGCCAAGCGGCAGTTTGGCCGCGCCGGGCATGATCTTCTCCCGCAATGCCTGGGTCGGGGCGTGGAGCGACACGGCCAGGGAACACAAGCCCGTCCTGCCCAAATCCAGTAAATGGCGGGCCACCCCGGCCGTGGACACCGTGATGCGGCGGCCCGAAATGTCAAACCCCTGGGGATGGTGCAGGGCCTCCAGCGTCTTGACCAGATTGTCATAGTTGAGCAGCGGCTCGCCCATGCCCATGAAGACGAGGTTGCGCAGCGCCAGGGCCACGCCCTTCTCAAGCAGATACTGCCGGGCCACCAGCACCTGCCCCAGCATCTCGCCCGGGGTCATGTTGCGCCGAAACCCCATCATGCCCGTGGCGCAAAAGGCGCAGCCCATGGCGCACCCGACCTGGGTCGACAGGCAGGCCGTATAGTGGTCCTTCTCGGGAATGAGCACGCACTCCACCGACTCGCCGTCGCCAAGGGTCAGCAAGAATTTGACCGTGCCGTCGGCGCTCTCGCTGACCCGGGCCACCTGCGGCCAGGCGATCGTCGCCACCTCGGCCAGCCGGGCCCGCAAGGCCTTGGAGGTGTCGGTCATGGCCGCGATGTCGCGGCAGCCCTTCTGCCACAGCCACTGCCAGACCTGGCGCGCCCGGTACGGCGGCTCGCCCAGGGAGACGACGAGGGTCTCGAGTTCGTGGAAGGTCAGGTCGATCAGGTTTGTCATAGTCGGTTTGGGTACGGTGAGAGTGAAGGTGAAGATGCCTCCGGCGGCCGGGGGGGATCATCCCCCCCGGACCCCCTGGGCGGGGGTGGAGGGAAGCGGGTGGGCGTATGGTCTTGGGCGGTTGCGCGACGTGTGGCCGGAATCGGCCCGGCGGTGCAGGCCGCAAAGCCGGCCAGCTCGCCGGGCCGATTCCGGCCACACAGGCCCGTCGCCCCGGGGACGGGGCGAGTTTGATGGAATTTTACGTACAGGATCTTTATAAAAAAGCCATGGGCATGGAGGCCTCGCCCACCTAAAAATTTCAAGAATTAGGGTCCGGCTACGCCTTACCATCCACCCGTCCCAATTCCCGTTCGGGTGGGTCCGGGAGGGGGTGACCCCCTCCCGGACGCCGGAGGCAGCTTCGTCTTTAATGCAGCCCCTGCTTGTCCCAGTAGGCGCGCACGAACTGCTCGGCGTCGGCCACGCTGGCCACGTCGCCGGCGATCTGCCCCTTGAGCAGGGCGTCGCGGATGAGGCCCACGGCCGGTCCGGGCTTGAGGTCGAGCAGCTGCATGATGCGGGCGCCGTTCAAAAGCGGTTCGAGCATCTCCTCGGGCGTTTCGGTCCGCTCGAGCATTTTCATGTTGTGGTTGAATTCCTTGTAGGTGCCGCTGACGGCCTTGATGTCGGCCCGGGCCATTTCGATCAGGCGCGGGTACTGGTCCAGGGCTTTGAACCGGCGGATGCCCCGGTCGGTCAGCATGAAGTGGAAGCGCATGTGGCCGCGCACGAGGTTGCAGACGAGGTCGGTCTCGTCCGGGGGGAAGCCCAGGCGCGAGAGGATCTTTCTGGCCACTTTGGCCCCTACCTGGTGGTGCTGGAAGAAATGGAGCTCGCCCCCGGCGTATTCGGCGGTGTGGAGCTTGCCAACGTCGTGGAAGAGGCAGGCCAGGGTTCCGTACCAGTCGTAGGGCAGTTCCTCGGGATAGTGGCGCATGACGGCCAGCGTCTGTTCGAACAGCGTGTATTCGACGCCTTCCTCGCTTTTTTGCTTGATGCGGGCGAGCGTGGCCACTTCGGGCAAAAACCAGTGCAGGATCATGGTGTCGTAGAGGAGTTCGACGAAGGTGGCCATGTTTTCGGCCTCGACCTTGCGCCATTCGTCCATGATGTCCTTGACCGAAACGTAGTCGAGCACCCGGCGCGAGGCGCGCAGGATGGCCATGAAGGTGTTGGCCTCGACCGGGATGTTGTAGTTGGCCGAAAAGCGCAGGGCCCGGACGGCCCGCAGGTAGTTCTGCCGGATGCACTCGTCCGGGATGCCGACGAGCCGGACCTCGCCGCCGGCCAGGTCGGCGAAGCCGTCGTGGGCGTCCTGCTGGTGGGGGAGGTAGGGGCAGGCCTGGTGCGGCGGCAGGATGCCGCGCGCTTCCAGGCGGGCGACCAGCCGGCTGGTCAGCCGGGCCACGGTTTCCTCGGGGTGGGAGGCGTCGGCGGTGTCGGCCGGGTGGATATAAAAAAGCGTGTCCCCGTGGCGCGCCAGGGCGAAGGCGCCGCCTTCGGACAGGGCTTCGGTGCCGGGGAAGAGCTTTTGCAGTTCGGCCAGGGGGGCGTCGGTGGCCAGGTCGAGTTCCGGGGCGGCCGCGTCCAGGGCCTTTTCCTGGAGGGCGGCGCTGATGACGTAGGCGTCATAACCGTTCCGCATGATGGTCTTGCAAAGGGCGGTGGCGTCCTTGAAGGGCTGCGCCATGGATGAAACCTCCGGGTCGGCGTTTGGTGTCGAGAGTGGTTAGGCGGGGTCCGGCCGGGCGAGCAGGTCGTGGACCACCACGCCGCCGACAGCGGTCAAGACGACGCGCCCGGTCAGGGGCTGGCCGAGCAGGGGCGTGTTCTTGCCTTTGGAGCGCAGGGACTCCGGGGTGACGACCCAGGAATCCTCCGGGTCGAAGAGCAGGAAATCGGCCGGATCGCCCGGGGCGAATCGGTTGACGGGAAGATGGAAGATCTCGGCCGGCCGCCAGGCGAAGCGCGTGACGAGGTCTTCCGGGGAAAGCCGCCCCTGGCGCACCAGCTCCCACAGGGAGGCCAGCGCCGTGTCCAGGCCCGAGATGCCGTTTTTGGCGTCCTCGAACGGGGTTTCCTTCTCGTGGAGGGCGTGGGGGGCGTGGTCCGTGGCCAGGATGTCGATGACGCCTTCGCGAAGGGCCTGGGTAAGGGCCAGGCGGTCGTCGTCGGTGCGCAGCGGCGGGTTGACCTTGGCCATGGTGTCGTAACCGAGGAGGGCCGCGTCGGTCATGAGCAGATAGTGCGGGCAGGTCTCGGCCGTGACCGGGGCCCCGCGCTTTTTGGCCGCGGCAATGAGCTCCACGGCCCGGCGGCAGGAGACGTGGGCCAGATGCACCGGCGCGTCGAGGTACTCGGCCAGGAGGATGTCCCGGGCCACCTGGATGGCCTCGGCCGCGTCGGGCTGGCCCCGAAGGCCAAGGCGCGCGCTCATGGCCCCTTCGTTGGCCCCGGAACCCTTGGCCATGAACGGGTCCTCGCAGTGGTCGATGACCGGGGTCGTCAAGTCGGCGGCGTATTCCAGGGCCCGTCGAAAGATCTCGGTGTCGGCCACGGGCTCGCCGTCGTTGGAAAAGGCCACGCACCCGGCGTCGCGCAGCTCGCCGAGCGGGGCCAGCTCCCGGCCGCGAAGGCCCACGGTCAACGCGCCGATGGGGAACAGGCGCGGTCCGTGCGGATGGGCCTCGGCGGCCCGGCGCCGCATGAGGCGGGTCACGGCCTCGTTGTCGTTGACCGGGTCGGTGTTGGCCATGCACAGGACGTTGGAAAAGCCGCCGGCCGCGGCCGCGGCCAGACCGGAACGGATGTCCTCCTTCCACTCCTGGCCCGGCTCGCGCAGGTGGGCGTGGGCGTCGGTCAGGGCCGGCAGGAGCAGCAGCCCCCGGCCGTCGATGATCCGGGTGGCCCCGGCGCGGGAAGCGGCCGGGTCGTGGGCCAAAAGTTCGAGGACCTTGCCGTCGGCGACGAGCAGGTCCCAGGCGCCGGTGCGGCCGGGAACGCGGACGTTTCGGATGTCGAGACCGGCAGGTGTCACGCTCATTCCCCTTTGTCCTTGCGGGTGATGTGCAGATACAAAATGGCCATGCGCACGGCCACGCCCGAGGAAACCTGGTCGAGGATGAGCGAATTGCCGGCGTCGGCCAGATCCGAGGCGATTTCCACGCCCCGGTTGATGGGCCCGGGGTGCAGGACCTTGACGTCGGGATTGGCCCGGGAGAGGCGCTGGGTGGTCAGGCAGAAGCGGCGGGCGTATTCGCGCAGGTCGGGCAAAAGCCCGGCCTCCTGGCGTTCGAGCTGCAGGCGCAGGCACATGACCGCGTCGGCTCCCACCAGGGCGGCGTCCAGGTCGTGGAAGACCTCGGCGTCCAGGGCGGCCGCGTCCTTGGGCAAAAGCGTGCGCGGGGCGCACAGCCGGACCCGGGCCCCGAGCATGGGCAAAAGCCGGCAGTTGGACCGGGCCACCCGGCTGTGGGCCACGTCGCCGAGGATGACCACGGTCTTGCCGGCCAAGGTGTTCCAGACGCCGTGCAGGGTGAAAAGATCAAGCAGCGCCTGGGTCGGGTGGGCGTGCCAGCCGTCGCCGGCGTTAATGACCGCGCAGGAGACCCGCTTGCCCACGAAATCCGCCGCGCCCGACGAGGGGTGGCGGATGACGATGGCGTCCGGGTTCATGGCCTGCAAGGTCAGCACGGTGTCCTTCAGGGTCTCGCCCTTTTGGAGCGAACTGCCGGATTTGGCCAGACCGAAGGTGTCGGCCGAGAGCCGCTTGGCCGCGATGTCAAAGGACGTCTTGGTGCGGGTGCTCGGCTCGGCAAAAAAAAGGACCACGCTTTTGCCCTTGAGCGTCGGCACCTTCTTGACGGGACGGGTGTTGATCTCGCGGAAGGAGGCGGCGGTGCGCATGACCACGTCCACGTCTTCCCGGGAAAGCTGGGATACGTCGAGCAGATCCTTGTGGGACCAGTTCATGAAAAATCCTCGGGGCAAAAGTTTCGAAGCGCACCCAGGCGCGTGAGCCGGCCGATATTTTCACAAGCCCCAGGCCGCGTCAATGCGAGCCTGCGCCGGCACGGGCCCAGGCGCCGCAAACGGGTTGTAGACGGTTTCGGTGGGAAAGGCGACCGCGCGGCCGGGCCCGGCCCGCTTCGGCCCGCTGCCGTCAGCCGAGCAGGGCCAGGGCCTTTCGCAGGTGCCCGCGCCAGACGGCCGCAAAGGGCTCGCGCTCAATGAGGCCCGACAGGCACGGCCGGCAGCGGATGCCCGAGGCTTCGAGCACGCCGCGCCAGGAGGTTTCCTTGTCCCCGGCCAGGTCGCAGCAGGCGTGGGCCCCGGCCACGGTGAAAAAGGGCAGGAGCCAGGCCGTGCCGACCCCGGCCGCCAGCAGTTCGTCGCGGATGCGAAGGATGTCCGGGCAGGGGGCCCCGCGCTCCCGGGGCATGGCCCCGAACCGGGCCAGGGGGTCGAGACGGGAAAGCCGCTCCCGCAGGGCCTCGTAAAAGCCGGCCCCGGGCGGCGGGGCCCCGTGGCCCATGAGGACCAGCCCCTCGTCCGGGGCCCGCCCGGCCGGCAGGCTTTCGAGCACCGCCCCGGCCACGGCGTCCACGTCGGCCAGGCTGGCCAGGAGCGGCGCGCCGATGGAGACCCGGAGATTCCCGCCGCCCGCTTCCAGGAACCGGCCGATGCCGGCCACCAGGCAGTGGTATTCCTCGCCCGGCACCACGTGCAGGGACTGGACGGCCACCCGGCCCACCCCCGAGGCGGCCAGGCCGGCCAGGACGTCCGCGACCTGCCTCGCGCCGCCAAAAGCGGCGGCGCTCCCATGCTTGCGCCCGACCGTGCGGGCCAGCTCCAGGCGCAGGCCCGGGTAGGCGGCCTGCAGGCCGTCGCGAAACGCGGCCAGCCCGGCCATGGCCCCGGGGTGGCTCGAGCCGTGGGCGGCCAGGACGACGGCCCCGGCAGCCCCGGCAGCCCCGGCGGTCGCCGCCGGCGTCACGGGAGCGGCCATCAGGATTCGGACTCCATGGCCGCGGCCAGCCCGGCCAGGGCGGCGACGAGCCCGGTTCCCAGGATAAAGGCCAGCACCAGCCAGGCCGGCAAGGCGGGCAGGGCAAGAAAAAGCGGCGGCACGTCGAGGAGCCCGGCCAGGAGCACCCGGACGAGGGCGAGCAGGCCCATGGCCACGGCCCCGCCGGCCAGGCCGACGAGTCCCGCCCCCACCACCAGCGGCCCCCGGATGTAGCCTTCCGAAGCCCCGACCAGGCGCAGGATCTCCACCTCCTCGCGGCGGCGCAAAAGCGTCAGGCGGACGGTGTTGCCGACCACCAGCCCGACGAGAAGGGCCAGGGCCCCGGCCAGGGGCAGGGCCAGCCGGCTCCCGACCTGGCTTACGGCCTGGGCCATGTCCACTTCCCGGGGATTGTAGCGGACCTCGGCCACGCCCTCGACCGCGGCCAGCCGGTCGTAGACGTCCTTGAAAAATCCCGCGTCGGCCACGGGTGCCCCAAAGGTCAGGAGCATGGTGTGGGGCAGGGGATTTTGCCCGCCAAGGGCGGGCAGGTCCGCGTCCTTGCCCAGGGCCTGGCCCATGACGGCCAGGGCCTGGGCCGGGGTGAAGGACCTGGTTTCGATCAGCCCGGGCAGGGCCCGCATCCAGTCCGTCTGCCGGGCGACCAGGGCCGGGTCGGCCCCGGGCTTCCAGTAGACCTGGAACCGGACCCGGCCCTGGCTGTAGTCGAAGGCCCGGTCCAGGGCCAGCCCGGCCAGGGCGGCCAGGCCGCAAAGGAGCACGGCCACGGCCACGCCGGCCACGGCTCCGGCCAGGGGCCAGGGCCGGCGCAGGACCTCGCGGGCCCCGGACAGGGCCAGCCGGACGGCTCTGGAAACGCGCTTCACGCCGCGCCTCCGGGGCCGGCAGACGGGGACGGGGAGGCAGACGCGGACGCGGCGGCGGGGCCGGCCGGCTGGGCCGGCAGGCGGATGATGACCGCGTCCGGCACGGCCGCCACCAGGGCCGGGCTGTGGGTGGCCATGAGCACGGTGGTGCCGTGGTCGCTAAATTGCCGCAAAATATGGAGAATGCGCAGGGCAAGCTCGCCGTCGAGGTTGCCGGTCGGCTCGTCGGCCAGCATGAGCCTGGGGCCGGCGACCACGGCTCGGGCGATGGCCACGCGCTGCTTTTCCCCGCCGGCCAGCTCCGAGCAGGGCCGGTCGGCCACGGCGTCGAGGCCGAGGGCCAAAAGGGCCGAGGCCACGCGGCGGTCAAGCCTGTCCGGCTCCATGCCGCGCACCACCAGCGGCAGGGCCACGTTCTCGCGGGCCGTGCGGTCGGGCAGGATCTTGAAATCCTGAAAGACCATGGACACGTCCCGGCGCAGGGCGGCCAGCCGGCGTGGCGGCAGTGGGGAAGACCGCCGTGGCGGTTGTTCGGCAAGCCGTCGCAGCGGCAGGGCGGACAGGTCGTGGCCGGCGACCACGGCCCGGCCGGCGGCCAGCGGCAGGCCGCCGTGGAGCAGGCGCAACAGCGTGGTCTTGCCCGACCCGGACGGGCCGGTCAAAAAGGCGAACGCGCCCTTTTCCAGGGAAAAGGTCAGGTCGCACAGCACCGTGCGAGCCCCGAAAGCGTGGGAAAGACCCTCGACCTGCAACATGGCGGCTGCGCTCCCGGGCTCAGGCCCCGCCCGACAGGAGCCGGCGGGCCATTTCCTGGCCGGTTGCGCCGCCGCCGGCCATGCGGGACAGTTCCCCGGCAATGTCCGGGCCGGACAGACGCAGGCAGCGGGTGCTGGTCTGGCCGTCCTCCACGGTCTTGACCACCTGGAAATGGCGGTCGGCGAGGCTCGCCAGCTGGGGCCAGTGGGTGATGAGGAGAATCTGGGAGGTCTCGGACAGCTTTTTCACGTAGGCGCCGACGCTGCCGAGGGTCAGCCCCCCGATGCCGGCGTCGATCTCGTCGAAAATGAGGGTCGGGCCGCCGGGCTCGGCGGAAAGCGACATGAGGGCCAGGAGAAACCGCGACAGCTCGCCGCCGGAGGCGATCTTGTCCAGCGGCTGGGGCGGCTGGCCGGGGTTGGGCCGCCAGAGGATCCGGGCCCGGTCCTCGGCCAGGGCCGGCAGCTCGGCCGCGACCGGCGCGTAGACCTCGGCCGGGACGAAATCAAAAATGACCTTGACGTCCTTGGAGAAGCCGAGGCTGCGGAGAATCTCCTCCAAGGACGCGGACAGCCGGGTGGCCGCCTCGCGCCGGACCCGGCCGAGGGCCAGCAAGGCCGCGGCCAGGGCCTCGGCCCGCTCGGCCTCTTCCCGGGCCAGCCGCATCCGGTCCAGGGCGCAGGCGTCCAGAAAATTGAGGTTGGCCTCGATCTCGGCCCCGAGGTCCACGATCTCGGCCAGGGATTTCCTGAGCTTTCGCCGCAACTGGGCCAGCTCGAAGAGCCGCTTTTCGATGGCCTCGGCGTCGTCGCCCGGGGCCTTGGTGGGCTTTCTGCGCAGGCGCACGGCCACGTCTTTGAGGTGATGGCGGAAGGCGGCCACGGCCTCGGCGTCGGCGGTGAAATCCGGAAAAAGCTCGCCGGCGTGGAGCAGCTCCCGGTGGAGATCGGCCAGGGTGTCGAGGACCTTGGGGCTCTGCTCCAGGGTGTCCAGGGCCCGGGCCAGGGCCTCGGAAGCCTTTCGCGACTCGGCCAGGGCCGCCCGGCGGCCGATCAGCTCGTCCTCTTCCCCGGGGAGCGGCGCGACCTTGCTGATCTCGGCGTGCTGGAACTCCAGGAACTGGCGCTTTTCCTCCAGGGAGGCGGCCTTGGCGTCCAGGGCCCGGATCTGGCCGGCGATGTCGGCCAGTTCGCGCAGAAGCCGGTTTTTTTCGGCCAGGGGCTGGTCGTCGGCCAGGAAGCCGTCGAGGAGGGCGGCCTGGAAGGCCGGCTGCAGGAGCCGCTGCTGGCCGTGCTGGGAGGCGTGGAGGAGAAGCTTCGGGCGAAGCGCGGCCAGAGCCTCGCGGGAAGCCAGCCCGTCGCCGATGTAGATGCGGCTGCGGCCGGTGCCGGCGGCCAGCTCCCGGCGCAGGATCAGGTCCTGGCCGTCCAGCACGAAAAGGGCCTCGACCACGGCCTTTTCGCAGCCCGCCCGCACGAGGTCCGGGTGCATCTTCTCGCCGGTCAGGAAGTTGACCGCCGAAACGATGAAGCTCTTGCCGGCCCCGGTCTCGCCGGTCAGGACATTGAGGCCCTGGCCGAACTCCAGTTCCAGGTCGTCGATGAGGGCCAGATTTTTGATGCGCAGCACTTCGATCATAGCGCCGTTCCTACTGCCGCAGCCTGGGGTCCAGGATGTCGCGCAGGCTTTCCCCGATAAGATTGTAGCCGAGCACGGTCAGCAAAATGGCCATGCCCGGGAAGATCGACAGCCACGGAGCCACTTCCAGCACTTCCTTGCCTTCCATGAGGATGTTGCCCCAGCTCGGCATGGGCGGCTGCACCCCAAGCCCGAGGAAGGACAGCGACGACTCGGTGAGGATGGCCCCGGCCACGCCCAGGGTGGCCGACACCAGGACCGGAGCCAGGGCGTTTGGCAGGATGTGGTAAAATAAAATGCCCGGCGCACGCATGCCGGACACCCGGGCGGCCAGCACGAATTCCCGGCCGCGAAGGGTCAACGTCTCGGCCCGCACGAGCCTCGCCACGCCCATCCAGGAGGTCAGGCCGATCACGACCATGATGTTGGTCAAAGACGGCGTCAGAAAGGCGATGACGGCCAAAATCAGGAAAAACGAGGGAAAACACAGCATCACGTCCACGCCGCGCATGATGGCCTCGTCGACCAGGCCGCCGAAATACCCGGCGCAAAGCCCGAGCACAAGCCCGATGGAGACCGAGAGCCCGACGGCCACGAACCCGACCCACAAGGACACCCGGCCGCCGTAGAGAAGCCGGGAGAGGACGTCGCGGCCCAGGGCGTCCGTGCCGAGGAGATGGGTGGGCCCTGGCGGGGCCAGGATGGCGTTGACGTCAAGGGCTGTGGGGTCGGCCGGGGCCAAAAGCGGGGCCAGGAGCGAGGCGGCCGAGATGGAGCCGACCAGCACCAGCCCGGCCCAGAACATGCCGTGGCGCGGCAAAAGCCGGCGCAGGACCCGGCCGAACAGGCTAGCCACGGGGCCGCCCTCCCAGGCGGATGCGCGGATCGGCCAGGGCGTAGCCCACGTCGGCCAGGAGATTGCCGGCGAGGGTCAGGACCGCGCCGAGGACCAGATTGCCCATGATCAGCGGATAGTCCCGGGCCATGACGGACTGGTAGAAAAGCTGGCCCAGGCCCGGCAGGGCGAAAATGGACTCGATGATGACCGAGCCGCCGATCAGGCCGGGGATGGACAGTCCCAGAATGGTGATGACCGGCAGGAGCGCGTTTCGGAGGGCATGCTTGTAAATGACCACGTATCCCGGCAGGCCCTTGGCCCGGGCGGTCAGCACGTAGTCCTGGCGCAGGACCTCCAGCATGGCCGCGCGCATGAACCGCGACAGCCCGGCCAGGGACCCGAAGGTGTAGATGAAAATGGGCAAGGCCAGGTGCCGGGCCAGGTCCACGGCCTTTTGCCACGGGGAAAACGTGGCGAAGTCCATGGAAGTCAGGCCCGAGATCGGCAGCACCGGGTAGTAGATGCCAAAGAGCAGCATGAGGAGCAGGGCCAGCCAGAAGCCGGGCACGGCAAAGCCGACAAAGACGAAGACCGTGGCCGCCCGGTCGAACAGCCCGCCCTGGCGGCAGGCCGAGGCCACGCCGATGGGCACGGCGATGACCAGCGTCAGGAAGAGCGACACGATGTTCATGGAAAAGGTCAGGGGGAGCCGCTCACGGATCTTGTCCCAGACCGGCCGGTGGTCGCCGGACAGGGACTGGCCGAAATCGAAGCGCACGAGCTTGCCGAGCCAGTCGGCGTACTGGACGGAGAGCGGCCGGTCGAGGCCGTAGAGTTTTTCCAGGCGGGCCCGGGTCTCGGCCGTGGCCAGGGGATTGAGGGTGGTCTGCATGTCGGTCGGCGACCCCGGGGCCAGGTGGATCACGGCGAAGCTGATGAGGGTTATGCCGAAAAAGATGGCGGCGACCCAGAGGGTTTTGCGCAGCAGGCGGGCGGCCAGGGCGAGCACGTGTGGCGGACTCCTTGAGGGGTGTGGCATGCGCCAATCCAAGGCCGGTTTGTACGGGAAACGGGTGTGGAAGGAAAGGCCGCGAAAAAAATGCGGGCGGGCCGAAAAAAGCGGTTGACTTTTTTCGGGCGAAGGGTAGATTCCGCTCTCGCTGCGGGGCTGTAGCTCAGTTGGGAGAGCGCTTGAATGGCATTCAAGAGGTCGTGGGTTCGATTCCCTCCAGCTCCACCACGAAGCATGCCAAGGGGTTACCGAGAAATCGGTGACCCCTTTTTCTTTGCCTAAGCGCCAACGCGCGCCAATACTAGGTTGTGGCGGGTATGTGCCAGGGCAGAACCATTTCCCAGCCCACTTGTTAGACCAAGAAACTATTCCCCGGTCGCTTGATTTTTTTTCAAGAGGTCGCCCTCCCCTCCGTCTCTTTCGCTCCTGCCATAAATATTTCCTTTGTTTTACGAATAGTTGAGCAAGAAATGAAACCACGGTCGCTTGGGGGATTTTCAAGAGAGCCCCCCATTTTGGACTTCTGGGGTTCATCCCCTGAAAAAATCTGGCCCTGTTACCTGCTGACGGAAATCTTGGCTGCCCCTGAAGCAAGGAATGGCGTAGGAACAGGCCTATTGAGCCACAGGGGCTGGGATTTTACCCGTCCCCATTGGTCCCTTGGGCCTCCCCCATCCTCCCCACCCGGCCGCCGGTTCGGACACCCCCTGGATTCGCGTGGTAGGCCCCTTCCTGGGGCTTTCCCCTGGGACTGGGGGATTGGGCTCCCCGGCCCGGCCCTCTTCCAGGAGGAGCGCGTTATGGCCCAATCAACGTTTTCGCCCGGGCTGTAATCAAGTAGGAAAACGAGAAGTGACAACAAGGGGGTGAGCATGTGGCAAGAGATAGGGAAGACACTGTTGTCCGAGTTCTCAGATGTGCCGGATGTAACGCAAGCTACACGCATCATACTTCGCCTTCTAGTTGCCGCGTCCCTTGGCGGTATGCTGGGGTACGAGCGGGAGCAGCAAGGCAAGAGCGCCGGGGTTCGAACGCATATGCTGGTTGCCATAGGGGCAGCACTCTTTATCCTTGTTCCTCAACAAGCTGGACTATCTACTTCAGATTCAGCAAAAGTATTACAAGGATTGATCACCGGCGTGGGGTTCCTTGGGGCGGGATCCATAATTGTGGGGACTAAGCAAGTTGAGACTCGGGGATTGACTACAGCGGCTGGCATATGGGTAACGGCAGCAATAGGCGTAGCTGCAGGAATGGGGCGGGAATTGACCGCTGTCCTGAGTACCTTTCTGGCCCTTTTCATCTTTTCGGCCGTTCCCTTACTTTTTCGAGTTAAAACAAAAGCATGCACTCACGAGGTAGGTCAGACCCAGGACAGGTCCGGCTCGGATACTTGAAAGGACCGCGAGATGGCATCGATGAGGACAGGGAAGGAGCGGATGACTCTGAGCCTGCAGGTATGACGTAGGGAGAAGGCGAAGGGACTCTTGGTGGATTTTCAAGCGGTGGTAGCCATTGAGCCTTGGCTCCTGGGCTGGGTCTTTTGAAACTTCTCCTGGGCATGACCACGGGCTGTCCGGGACGCGGCGGGAGGACGTTGACCAGGGGATTCTTAAAGAAAGATAATGTTCTTCCTGGGGGTTGGCCTGTTAGCTGGCCCTGGGTGGCCCCTACGTCGGTGACATTGGTGACATTTTGGATGTAAACTTTTCAAAACGCAGTCCGAAGGATGGCGGGGGCTGGGACACGCTACTTTTTCTTGAAGAACGCGTGCTAACGCAGGGTTTGGCGCAGGTGCAGCCGGAGACAGTCACAGGGGCCGTGCTTTTTACCGGGGCTGATTGGGTTCCTGGACCTCCCCCGTCCTCGGCCCCGGTCACCACCCCGGACACCTCCTGGATTCGCGCCCTACACCCCCTTCCTGGGCCGTGCCCTTGTTTCTTGGGCCTTTGTCCCCTGGGCCTCCCCCGCTCCAGGGTGGGCTCCCTAGTGTGAACGCCCGATTTCGCCGGGGGGTTGGACATCGGCAGGCAATGCGCACAAATTTCTCGGCTAATATATTGAGCTTTTTCCCGACCGGCTGAATTCACAGTGATTCTTTTGTAAAGATTTCCCAAAATAGCACTAGACAGAGTTCCAGCCCAGCTCTATATTTTAGGCGTGTCCTTTGTGAAGGTTGTTTGCAATCTTAACGGAGGGAATGCCATTGGGTGAATTAACTGTCGGACAGTCTTCCTCGCAGTAGGGCACTTAGAGGCCAGTAAAAAATACAATCTGGCAAACTCCACGTGTGGTAAACACAAGCTCTACATTCTTAGTCGAGGCCGCCACAATAACCTATTAGTCATTTTTTACATCGCAACTTTACTGGCCCCGGCTTTTACAGTCTGGGCCTTTCTTTTTTACATCGATATGGCTGGCTAAGTGCGATTTTTGCTGCTTGGCGAGGCGAGAAACATCGACTTCATATAACTTTCTGATATTCCAGGTGAAAACCGGCATTTGGACATTTGGACATTTGAAATGCATCCTTTCTTTTGAAAAAAGCACCCGCGCCAACACTACCCGTTGGCTACGGGGTGGACCCCGCCACAGCATCCCCACCTCGATTTTTCCTGCAATTTGTACGAGAAACACCCCCAATGCTTCTGGCAAGTTTCCCCCGGTGCCTCTGGGAAGCGATTTTCCGTGAGGGGGTACAGTGGACCGTACCCGCTTGCGGCCCACGCCTTGACGTTGCCCCTTCGGCAGGGCAACTTTGCCGGCCATGTCGCCTTGCGGCAACCGGAAGGGTGCTCCATGCCTTCCCCGTTTCGTCGCCCGCGCTGTCCCTGTCCCGCCGGTCGCCTCTCTGGAACACCGTGTAACCGCTCCGAGACATGAAACCCAAACCTCTTCCGACCTCACCCGCCGCATGTACAACCTGGACCGCGTGTAACCGCTCCAAGACATGAAACCCAAACATCTTCTCCTGGCCCTTGTCGTTGTCGCGCTCTGGGGCGGCAACTTCGTGGTCATCACGCTCGGCCTGCAATCGTTCCCGCCGATTCTCCTGGCGGCCCTTCGGTTTGTGCTGGCCGCTGCCCTGGTGCCTTTCCTGGCGCGCCCGGAAATTTCCTGGACGCGGATGATCGCGCTTGGACTGGCGTGGTTTGTCGCGCAGTTCAGCCTGCTCTTTTTGGGCATGGCCGTGGGGATGCCGCCGGGAGTGGCGTCGGTGGTGTTGCAGTCGCAAGTCTTTTTCACGTTCCTCATTGCGGCGATCGTCCTTGGGGAAAGGCCGCGATGGCGTCAGGTCGCCGGCACCGGCATCGCCCTGGCCGGGCTCGGGCTTATCGGGCTCACTGCCGGAAGCGGCGGCGTCAATCTCATGGGCTTTTCCCTCGTGATAGCCGCCTCCGTCTTCTGGGCCCTCGGGAACGTCCTGATGCGCGGTGCGGGCAAGGCGGACATGCTGCCGCTTATCGTCTGGCTGAGCCTCATTCCGCCGTTGCCGCTCCTCGGAATGTCCTACCTCTTTGAGGGGCCGGAGCGTATCGTGCACGCCATGACGCATCTCAATGCGACGGGCGTCGGAGCGGTCCTGTACCTGACCGTGTGCGCCACGCTCGTCGGTTACGGCGGCTGGGGAAAACTCCTCAAAATGTATCCGGCCGGCACGGTGGCGCCCTTTTCCCTGCTGATACCGGTCTTCGGAGCCCTCTGCGCCCACCTCGTGATGGGCGAGACGTTCGGCCCCCAGCGTCTGGTCGGCATGGCGCTCATACTGGCCGGCCTCGTGGTGGTTGTTTTGCCGATACGATCCGCGCGAATTGCATCCGGAAGGGCAGGGGGTGGGCCTCCGGCGCGAAGCGGACCGTGATCCGGTGGGCCGGGCGGCCGGGCGTCGCGCTGCGGCCGGCAGGCGATTGCGGCACGGCGGCCGGAGCCGACGGGAAGACGGGTTGGGCTGGACGCGGCGGCTGCCTGTTTGAAAAATGAACGCGCAACACAACGGGAAGGATGCGATGAGCGAGAAAACGTCTCAACCACGTGCGGGCGCTGCCCCTGCCTCGTTTTCCGGCCCCTGCAACGGGGCCGAATCCCTGGTCGCCACCCTGGTCGCAAGCGGGGTGGACGTGTGCTTTGCCAATCCGGGCACCTCGGAAATGCATTTCGTCAGCGCCCTGGACCGCATCCCCGGCATGCGGCCGGTGCTCTGTCTGTTCGAGGGCGTGGTGACCGGCGCGGCCGACGGCTACGCCCGCATGGCGGGCAAGCCGGCCTGCACCCTGCTCCACCTCGGCCCGGGCTTCGCCAACTCCATGGCCAACCTGCACAACGCCCGTCGGGCCCAGTCGCCCGTGGTGAACATCGTCGGCGACCACGCCACCTCCCACGAACGCTACGACGCGCCGCTCAACGCCAACGTCACGGGTTTTGCCGAAGCCATTTCCCATTGGGTCTGCCGGTCGAGAAGCCCCCGCACGGTGGCGGCCGATGCGGCCCGGGCGGTGCAGGCCGCCCGGCAGGCGCCCGGGCGGGTGGCGACCTTGATCCTGCCCGCCGACACGGCCTGGCTGCCGGCGGAACGTCCGGCGCCCCGGCTCGAGGTCTGCCCCGCGTCGAAAGTTTCCGAAGGGGCCGTCGACGCCGCGGCCGAGGCCCTGCGAAGCGGCAGGAAGACCGCCATCCTCATGCGCGGCGCCGTGCTCCATGGGGACGGGCTTCGGACGGCCGGCCGCATTGCCGCCAAAACCGGGGCCACGCTTTTCTGCGACACCTTCACCCCGCGCCTGCGTGGCGGAGCCGGCTCCCCGGTCGTCGAACGGCTGGCCTATCGCGGCAAGGACATTTTGCGCCGGCTGGACGACTTCGGGCAACTGCTGCTGGTCGGCGCCGCACCTCCGGTGTCCTTTTTCGCCTACCCCGGCCAGGAAAGCTGGCTGACGCCGCCGCACTGCGAAATCCTGACCCTGTCCCACCCCCACGAGGACGGCAACGAAGCCCTGGCCGCCCTGGCCGAGGCGGTCGGCGCGCCCGCGACGGGTGCCGTCGCGCCTTTCGAACCGCCCGTCCTGCCGCCGCCCGGCCCGCTCACCGCGGAAAGCGTCATGCGCACCGTGGCCGCCCTGCTGCCGGAAAACGCCATCGTCACCGACGAAGGGATCACCTCCACGCTCCCGTACACCGCGCTCCTGGCCACGGCCGCGCCCCACGACTACCTCCCCCTCACGGGCGGCTCCATCGGCGGCATCCTGCCTCTCAGCACCGGCGCGGCCCTTGCCGCCCCGGACCGCAAGGTCGTCTGCCTGGAGGGCGACGGCAGCGCCATGTACACCTTGCAAGCCCTTTGGACCCAGGCCAGGGAGCGGCTCGACGTGGTCACGGTGATCTACGCCAACCGGTCCTATGCGGTCCTCAATCAGGAACTGCGCCTGGTCCAGGCGGCGTCCGGCGGGGAGCGGGCCCGGTCCCTGCTCGACCTGCATAATCCCTCCCTCGACTGGACCCGGCTGGCCGAGGGAATGGGCGTGCCGGCCGTCAGGGCGGAGACGACCCAGGCGTTCGCCCAGGCGTTCGCCGCGGCCTTGGGCCAGTCCGGCCCGCGTCTCATCGAGGCCGTGGTGTAGCGCCGCATCCGCTCGGGGAGAGGGCGGCACCGTCCAGGCCGGGGGAGCGGCCCGGAGGGCCGTCGTCCCCCCGGACGGGGCCTCTCGCTTGGGCGTTTTCCCGCCCGGCACATGGTTCGCCCTTCCCGTCCGGGCCGGCCAGACGGCCGCCGCCGGCCAGCCTGCCACACCCGCGCCACGCCGATCCCCGCCTCTTCCGGGCAACGGCGACTCAGGAAACGGCGGGCGAAAAGGTGGCCTTCAGGGCTTTGAGGGTCGTTTCCGCGTAATCGAAGTCATAATATTGGAGGGCAAGCGAAGCCGAAAGGGCGATCTGTTCGTCCGATGCGGCCCCGGCCAGGATCGCTTCCTTGATGTAGCCAAGCGCTTCCGGCGCGAAGCCGCCTTTTTGGGCGCATCGTATGATGGCGTCTAGCGATTGCGAGGTTTTCTTTGCCGCAAAGGCGAGGAGGGCATATTCCATGGCGTAATCCGGATAACGCTCTTGGTCCGGTTTCTGGAAGCCCAGATCGTAATTGATTTTAAGATCGAACAGTATTTCATAGCCCAGCATGCAGCTGTTGTAATATGCTTCTTGACCGTTTTTCAGCAGGCTTATGTATTTGAAATACTTTTTCGAATTCATGCGCAAGCCTGCCATGAGCGATACCAGCGCTGCCAGGCAGGTCAAGAATCGACGGTCCCCGGCGAAGAAGAGCAGGAGTTTGAGCGTGGCGCTCAATCCGTGGACACAGGCCACGGTGGCGCTTTTTTCCAGGAAAGCGACCCCGGATTCGTTGCGATTCGTACGGAGATGGATGCTGCCCAGAACGCACAAGGCGTGGGACATGCTTTCACCGGAAGCGTTTGCGCAGTCCTTGAGCAGCGCGACGGACTCGTCGAAATTCCCGCCAAAGCGAACGGCGTGGCAGTATTTGCCTTGGGCCTCGTGCAGCTTTCTTGCAGGCAACGAGAGCGCGGGGTGTTGCGGACCGGAGGCCAGGTCGTCCAGGACGGTTTGTGCCCGACTTGCGCTGGTGTGCTGCTTTTTACAGGCTTCCTGGCCGCACAACGCGATCGGGGCAAAGCTGTCGGGCGCGTCCGCTATGGCCTGGATGGTGGCGAGGAGGTCACTTGGCGAATAGCCGGCGTAGTGCTTCCCCTCCTGAAAGTGAAAATTGACCCCGTAGCCACGGCGTTCGGTGAGCAGCAAGGATCCCGAGGCCAGGGCCTGGAAAAATCGCAGATTGAGGCCGGAGAAAAAGTTCTCGTTGAGGACGATTCGCGACGCGGCAAAGACATCGAGCATGGCCGCTTTGGAGATGTCCTGCACGATGTTGACCGGAAAGCTGCTCCGTATGTGGTTTATCAGATTGGCCCGTTTGGTCCGGTAGGCGGTCAGGCTTCCGACAAATGTGATAAGATGCTTCTTCTCGGCCGCCGGCCGAAAGTCCATCCTTGAGGCACACAGCGGGAGCCACTTCGCGCGGATGCCATTCCTGCGGAATTTCGATACGGAGGAGAGCTGGTCCACGTAAACGAAATTGAAAAGTTTCGTCAGCGGGATATGCCAATATTCGTTGAGCGGGCTGTCGATGCAATAGGCCGCCAGCTTGTACCGGCAGTTGAAAAATGCTTTTGGAAGAGTTGTCTTGCCGAAAAGTTCTATGAAAACCAGATCGGGCCGGACGCCCGTTTGCTCGACCAGCTCGTCGAGTGTCTTGGCCGCATCCAGTTGCAGCGGTACGACTTCGCAGCCGATTTCCTGGAAACCTTCCCGCAGAAACCAGCCGGCGTGGAGTATGCGCATGGGCAGACCTGAATTCCGTTACGCGTTGCCAGGGCCTCGGCCGCCAAACCAGGATCGCCCTTGCCGTTGCCCATCTAACCATAGGCCCCTGGGCGGCGCAACCGCAGTGGCCGGCGCGAGGGCCCTTGCATCTTTTGCAGGAAAACTGCATCGCATGACGCATGGGGCTGTCGCACCGCAACCGCTTGGGCCGGCCCATCGTCGGCCGGCGGCATGGTGCCGGCGTTGCGGACAGCCGCGCCATCCGGGGAGGGGCTGGCCGCCTGCCGCAAGGTTCTGCAACCGTTTCCGGGCCGCCGCCCGGTGAAGGAACCTCGAACCCGTTGGAAACCGACGGCTCGCAAAGGGAGCGATGGAACATGAAGACCGCAATCGCGCTTCTCGCCCTGTTCGTCCTCGTTTCGGCAACCTCCGTCGCCGTGGCCCAGGACGGCATTCCCTCCCTGCTTGGCAAATGGGACACCGAGTCCAGGGGCGGCCTGCTGCTGCATGGGAAAAAGCAAGGCAACATCACCCATTGGGAACCGAAACAAAAGGTCCTCAAGGGCCGCATCGACGTGACCGGCCAGGACGGGCGTTTTGTGTCCGGCACCTACACCTCGGCGCGCGGCGCCGAAAAGTTTATCGGCATGGTCTCCGCCGACGGCAAAAGCCTTTACGCCGCGGACCTGGACGGGATCTGGGACGCCCGGATCGTGGACAACGACACCCTGGAGATCGTCTACCGGCACGTGAAGCCCACGGACACCGTCGTGGCCATCGGGATTGCCAAGCGCCAGAAATAACGTCGAAGGCAGGGGGCCGGCCGGGAAGGCCGGCCCGTTTTTTCCCGCCCCCGGCCGGAACGGAACCCTGAACCTACCCGCCGCCGACACCTGTTTTTCGGGGCCTGTACCAACACGGCATGCGGCGGCCTCTTGGTCGATCGCCCGAAGAAGGACCCTTTTCATGAAACGCATCCTCCCGCTCTGCCTGCCGCTCCTCCTGTGCCTTTCCTCTCTGGCCCAGGCCGGCCCGCCGGCCCCGCTGCCCGCCTCGGTCCGCTACGAGCACCTCGGCGACTACACGGTCGAGCGGCTCAACAAGATCCTGACCGAGGAAGTGGCGGCCTTCAGCCCCTTTGCGATCCGCTATCCGCCGGCGAAAAACGGCGTCAGCCTCTACAAGGTGGTCTACGAGACCGTGATCCCGGAGCTTGGCAACAAGCCGACCACGGCCTCGGGCCTCGTCGCCGTGCCCCAGGTGGCGCAAAAGACCCTGCCCGTGGTCTCCTACCAGCACGGCACCGTGTTCACGAAGACGGCCGTGCCCTCGCGTCCCGAGGAATCCATGGAAACGCGGCTTCTGATCGCCCGGTTCGCCGGCCAGGGCTATGTCGTCATCGGCGCGGACTACCTCGGCAAGGGCGACTCCCCGGAGCCGGACAGCTACATGGTGAAAGACGCCACGGCCCAGGCCTGCCTGGACATGTATTTCGCCTCCCGCCTGGTCTGCGCGGACCTCGGCCTCACCCAGCAAGGCCTTTTTCTCAGCGGCTGGTCCCAAGGCGCCTGGGCCACCATGCAGTTTCGCCACAAGCTCGAAGCCCTGGACATCCCGGTCACGGCCGCGGCCACGGCCAGCACCCCCTGCGACCTCTATCTCCTGCTGACCCGCTGGCTCAACAACCCCACGTCCCTGGACGCCGCCTGGCTCCCGGGCACGCCGCTCCTGTTCCTCTTCGCCTACGAGCGGTACTACGAGCTGCCGGGCCTCTCCCGGGCGGCCATCAAGGAGGCCTACTGGCCGACGGCCAACGACCTGTACGAGAACAGGATCGGCTGGGAGGAGGCCTCCAAAACCCTGCCCCCGACGGTGGGCGGGCTCCTGCGGCCGGAATTCGCCGGCCAAAGCTCCATGGCCGCCAGCCGGTTCTACCGGCGGCTCCAGGACAACCAGGCCTACCGGTGGCGGTACAAGACGCCGAGCCGCTACTATTACGGCAAGATCGACGAGGTCATGCCCCCCTATGTCGCCACCCTGCCCGTGGACTACCAGCGGGCGGTCGCCGGGGCCCCGGCCGAGGCGGTCTACGCCGGGGACAACGCCGACCATCGCGGCACGTTCCTGTTCGGCGTCCTCGACCAGAAGGACTGGTTCGACAGCCTGGGCGCCCGCTAGGGTCGCGTCCTTGAGGAACGAAGACGCGCATTTCAATGCAACGTTCGTGTGGAACTGGTTCGTAGCGTATAACGCACTGACGTGTTTGTAAGGACGCGACACGAGCGGGGCCCAGGCCTCGTCGAATCGAGGGCCGGAGAAATCCGGCCCTTTGCATTGTCCCCACCGCCCGGGGATGGTATTTGGGCCGCCATGGACGTGAAACCGGTCACCGCAGCCCGGCCCGCATCGGCCCGGATGACGGCCCTCGACACCTTCCGTGGACTGATCATGGTGCTCATGGCCCTGGACCATGCCAGCTATTTCGTGGCCGGGGTGCATCCGACCGAACTCTGGTCCCGGCCCCTGCCGCGCTACGACGCGGTCCTGCCGTTCGTGACCCGGCTGGCCAGCCACCTGTGCGCGCCGGGTTTTTTCCTGCTCATGGGCGTCGGCATGGCCCTTTTCGCCGGCTCGCGCAAACGCGCCGGCTGGACCCTGCCCCAGATCGTCCTGCACCTGGCCCTTCGGGGCGTCCTTTTGGTCTGCCTCCAGTTCCTGGCGGAAAACCCGGCCTGGTCCCTGTTCGACAGCGGCACCTGGCGTCTGACGCCGTATTTCGGGGTCCTCTACGGCCTTGGCGCGACCATGCTCGTCTGGTCGCCGCTGGTCGGCATGTCGTCGGTCCTGGTGCTGGGCCTTTCCCTGGCCGCCATCGCCGCCACCCAGTTCCTGGTCCCGCTGCCGGCGGGCCTGCCGGGAGCCGGCTCGCTCTGGGCCGGGGTGCTGCTCGTGCCGGGCAAGGCCGGGCCGGGGTATGTGTTTTACCCGCTCGTTCCCTGGCTCGGCGTGGCCGGGCTTGGCCTGTGCCTGGGGCGGCGGCTGCGCCGGGACGCCGGGGGGGCCGGCCGGCTGCTGCTGGTGGCCGGGATCCTGGCCCTGGCCGCGTTCCTCCTGGCCCGCCTGGCCGGCATGGGCGATTTCCACCGGCCGGCCGGCACGGGCTTCATGGCGCTCCTTGCCGTCACCAAGTATCCGCCGAGCGTCGATTTCCTGCTGTTGACCCTCGGGGCGGACGCGGTGGTCCTCGGCGGGCTGCTCCTGGCCGCCACCGGAACCGGGGGAAGGGCCGAAGCCGGGGGGGCCGGAGGCGGCGGGTGGGGGCTGGCCGTTTTCGGCCGCACGCCGCTTTTTTTCTACCTCGTCCACCTCTACGTCTACGCCCTGGTCGGCCTGGCCCTGCCCCTGCCGACGACCATCGCCGAGATGTATCCCTTCTGGCTGCTCGGCCTGGCCGTGCTCTATCCCCTGTGCGTCCTCTACGGCCGCCTCAAGGCCGGCCTGCCGTCCACGTCGCTCTGGCGGATGCTCTAGTCCGGTTTTTTCCCCTGTTCCCGGAGCATGGATTTCTCTCGCCCGAGACCCGGAAACAGGGTAGGGGACAGGGTGGCCCCTTTCGGGGCCTGCGGCGGGAGACATCCCTATCCGGGGAGTTGCATCCACCTCCAGCCTGCGAAGGAGACATCCATGAAAACGAAAGACATGCTGCAAAGCCACCCCCGTCGGCATCCCCTGGCCGAATCCCTGGCCCCCTGCGTGGACAGCTGCTTCGAATGCGCCCAGGCCTGCACCCATTGCGCCGACGCCTGCCTGAACGAACAAGAGCACCTGCCCCATCTCGTGGCCTGCATCCGGAAAAACCTCGTGTGTGCCGACATCTGCGCGGCCACGGGCACGGTCCTGTCGCGGCTGCCCGAGGCGGACGACCAGGCGGCCAAGGCCCTGCTCCAGGCCTGCCTGACGGCCTGCCGGGCCTGTGCCGACGAATGCGAGCGGCACGCGCCCATGATGGAGCATTGCCGGATCTGCGCCGCGGCCTGCCAGGACTGCGCCACGACCTGCGAAACCCTGCTCGGGGCCTGATCTTTCCAGCAGTCTCCGGTCATGGGAAGGCGGCCGCCGGCATCGGGCCGGCGGCCGCCTTCCTGCGAGCGGGGCGGGGAGAGGTCCGGCCGCCGGCCGGCCCTCAGGCCGGTCCCAGCCAGTCGGGGTTCCTGGCCGTGCCGTCGAAGCGGCTGGAGGTCTTGAAAAGCTCGAAGCGGCCGGAGGCGGCCAGGGGCTTGGTCCGGGCCAGGAGGTCCCGCCGCTGGCCCGGGGTCAGGGGCGCGTAGGTCCGGGCCGCGTCCAGGGCCTGCTTGAGCATGGCCTCGCTGTCGATGCCGGTGATGACGCAACTGGTCGGCAGGCTCATGGCGTAGTGCAGGCACTCCACGGGCGAAACCACCTTGCTTTGCAGGATGAAGGAATCGCCCATGGACTTCATGCCGAGCACGCCCGTCTGCTCGGCCACCAGACGCGGCACCACCTGCCGCTCGAAACTGCGGAAATGGGCGTCCATGACATTGAGCGGCATCTGCACGGCGTCGAACCGGACCCCCTGCTGGCCGGCCAGGTCCAGCATGCGCAGGTGGATGGCCGGGTCCTTGTGGCCGGTAAAGCCGACAAACCGGACCTTGCCCGCCTGCCTGGCCTCGGCCATGGCCTCCATAGCTCCGCCCCGGGCAAAGACCCGGTCCGGGTCGTCCATGCGGATGATCTCGTGGAACTGGAGCAAGTCGATGCGGTCGGTCCGGAGCCGGCGCAGCGACTCCTCGATCTGGCGGGCCGCAGTCCGCTTGTCGCGGCCGTCGATCTTGGTCATGAGGAAGACCTTGTCGCGGTAGCCGTCGCCAAGGGCCTTGCCCATGCGGATTTCGCTGGCCCCGCCGTTGTAATCCCAACAGTTGTCCATAAACGTCAGGCCCGCGTCCACGGCCCGGCGCACCAGGGCGATGGCCTCCTTTTCCGAGGGCCGGCCCAGGTGGTAGCCGCCCATGCCGACCAGGGAAACGGTCTCGCCGGTGCGGCCGAGCGGCCGGTAGGGCATGTCGCCCTTGCGGGTGGCACCGGGCAGGGGGGCTTGGGCCTGCGGCGCGGGCGGCTCCGCCGGAGCGGCGGCCGGGGGAGCGGCGGCCGCGCCAAGGCCCTCTCCGGCGGCCAGGCAGGTGGCCAGCCCGGCCACGGACAATCCCAAGAACGTGCGTCTGTCGATGCCCATGCAAACCTCCTTGCGTCCCGGTCGGCACTCCCCGGGCCGGGCCGGCCCGGGGAAGCGGCGGCGTGTCCGCCCGGCCGCTATTCCGGTGGTCCCAGCCATTCCGGATTCTGGGCCGTGCTGTCGAAATGGCTGGTGGTCTTGAAGGGTTCGTACTGTCCGGACCGGGCCAGCTCCCTGGTGCGGGCGAGCAGGTCCCGGGTCTGGTCCGCGGTCAGCGGCTCGAAGGTCCTGACCGCCTCCAGGGCCTGGTCGAGGAGGGGCAGGCTGTCGATGCCGGTGATGACGCAGCTGGTCGGCAGGCTCATGGCGTAGTGCAGGCATTCCTTGGCCGAAACGGCGTTGCTTTTGACGATAAACGACCCGCCAAGCGGCTTCATGCCGAGCACGCCGATGCCCTGGCCGAGGGCCGCCGGCAGGACCTGGTTCTGGAAACTCCGGAAATGGGCGTCCATGACGTTGAGCGGCATCTGCACGGTGTCGAACGTGAATTCGTGCTCCCGGGCAAGCTCCAGCATGCGCAGGTGGACCACCGGGTCCTTGTGGCCCGTAAACCCGATAAACCGGATTTTGCCGGCCTGCCTGGCTTCCAGAAAGGCGTGCAGGGCCCCGTCCTTGGCAAAAAACCGGTCCGCGTCCTCCATGCGGATGACCTCGTGGAACTGCATGAGGTCGACCCGCCCGGTGCGCAGGCGCATGAGCGATTCCTCGATCTGGCGGGCGGCGGTCTTCTTGTCGCGGCCGTCGACCTTGGTCATGAGAAAGACCTTGTCGCGGTAGCCGTCTTTGAGGGCCTTGCCCATGCGCAGTTCGCTGTCGCCCTGGTTGTAGTCCCAGCTGTTGTCCATGAAGGTGACGCCCGCGTCCACGGCCCGGCGCACGATGGCGATGGCCTCGTCCTCCTCGGGCTTGCCCAGGTGGGAACCGCCGATGCCGACAAGCGAGATCGTCTCGCCGGTGCGGCCGAGGGTGCGGTAGAGCATATCGCCCTTGCGGGTGGTGGCGGGCGTTTCGGACGGCTGGCCTGTCCGGTCCGCTTGGGGAGGGGCGGTCGAAGTCGCGGCCAGGCCTTGGCCGGCGGCCAGGCAGGTGGCGGCGCCTGTAACGGATAGTGCCATGAATTCTCTCCTGTTAAGAGGCATGGGGGAACCTCCGTGTTCCGCTTCCCTCGCCGGAGGCTGGCGGATGCCGGCCCGGAAAGGGGGATTTTCCCGTCCACCCTAACACGGCGGGAGAAAAAAAGGCAACGCCGGCCCGTTTGCCGCCGCTTGGACGGCTTGCCGCCCGGGCCGGACCTCGGCTACCGTGACCCCGTCCGTGGCCCCGCCGGGGAGACGCGGCAGCCATCCCCATGAAACGCGCCCTTTTCACCCTGGTCCTTGGCGACCGGTACCGACAACGGTTCGCGGCCCAGGCCGCGCCGACCTTCCAGGCCTATGCCCGGGCCCACGGCCTTTCGCTCGTGGTCCTCGACCGGCTCCTGGACGACGGCCCGCTCGGCCGGTCCCGGTCGCCGGCCTGGCAGAAGTGTCTGCTCATGCGCCACCCCAAGGCGGCCGGCTGCGACCAGGTGGCCTGGCTCGACGCCGACATCGTCATCCGCCCGGACGCGCCGAACGTCTTCGAGGGCGTGCCGCCGGACACCTTCGGCGCGGTGGACGCCTTCGCCAGCCCAAGCCCCGAGGCCTACGCCGCGGCGGCGGGAAAGATCCGGGCCTATCTGGCCGGCCACGGCCTGGCCGGGCCGGACGACGCCACGCCCGAGGGGTTCTACCACCACTACGGCTTTGACACCGGACCGGACCGGGTGGCCCAGACCGGGGTGCTGGTCCTCACCCCGGAAGTCCACGGGCCGGTCCTCGAAGCGGCCTACGCGGAAACCAGGCGGCCGGATTCCCGGGACATGCTCTTCGAGATGCGGCCGCTCAGCCACCATCTGCTGACCCGAAGCCCGGTCACCTGGCTCGACCCGCGTTTCAACGCCCTGTGGGCCACGGCGCTTTTCAACCACTACCCGTTTCTGGCCGATCCGGCCTTCCGGGCCGGATTCCGCGACCGGCCGGACCTCTACCACGGGCTCAAGGCCCGGTGCCTGGCCGCCGCCTACGAGGCAGCCTATTTCCTGCACTTCGCCGGCACAGGCGACGACATGGACGCCCTGGCGGTAGGGTAGGGGGGGCTGCCTCCGGCGGCCAAAGGGCGTTGCCCTTTGGAAACCCTTTGCCGTAAAGGCTCTTGCAGATAAGGGGATTGCCCGGGGAAGGACTTCGGGGGCAACGGCGCGGCGCCACGGACGTGGACAGGGATTCCAAGGGGCGGCAGCCCTTTGGCCGCCGGAGGCTTCTCCCCTGCCTTTCCAAGGAGGAAAAGCCCATGGCATGGATGTATCTGCTGCTGGCGGCGGTGTGCGAAATCAGTTGGCCGGTGGGCCTCAAACTGGCCCAGGGGCCGGGGCGGGCCACGTTCGGCCTGGTCCTGGCCGGCGTCGGCATGGCCGCCAGCGGCTGGCTCCTGTACCTGGCCCAGCGGCAGATTCCCATGGGCACGGCCTATGCCGTGTGGACGGGCATCGGCGCGGCCGGAACCTTTGGCCTGGGGGTGGCTTTTTTCGGCGATCCGGCCAGCCTGCCACGTTTCGCGGGCGTGGCCCTCATCGTGGCCGGGGTGGTGACCCTCAAGCTCGCGCCCTGACCGGAGGCGTTTTCGATGCCTCCGGCGGCCGGGGGAACCTTTTTTGAAAAAAAGGTTCCCCCGGACCCCTTCCCAAAAACTTTCCATAGGGTGCGCGGGACACCGGCCCCCCGCCGAGGGGGGCCGGGGGGATCATTCCCCTCGGTGGGGTGGGTGTGGGAGGGGCGACGCCCCTCCCACCGCTTACGGCTTGCGCAGGACCGCGCCGTAGAAGACCTCGCCAAGGGCCGTGTCCGGGGCCACGGGGGCCTCGGTTTCGAGGAGCAGGTTGCGGTGGCGGTTGCCGAGCCGGTCGATGGCCTGCTCGTTTTCGGCCGGGTTGACGGTGCAGGTCACGTAGACGAGGCGGCCGCCCGGGGGAAGGGCGGCGTAGGCGGCTTCGAGCATGGCCCCTTGGAGGCGGACGAGGCCCGCAAGGTCCTCGGGCTCGCGACGCCATTTGGCGTCGGGCCGGCGGGACAGGACGCCGAGACCCGAACAGGGGGCGTCCAGGAGAATGGTGCCGGGCGGGGAGAGAAGCGGCATGCGCGTGGCCGAGGCCCGGAAGGCGGCCACGGGCGGCAGGCCGAGGCGCAGGGTTTCCTTGCGCAGGCCCGCCAGCTTGGTGGCGTGCATGTCCCCGGCAAAGACCCGCTTCCCGGCCTCGGCCAGGAAAAGCGCCTTGCCGCCCCGGCCGGCGCAGGCGTCAAAGACGGGCTCGGGCCAATCGGCCAGGCCGAGCCGGCTCAAAATCTGCTGGGCCCCGGCCGACTGGCGGGACAGCCGGCCCTCGGCCAGGGCGGCTCCCATGTCCACTCCGGCGGCGGCCAGATCCGTGCCGGCCGGCACGGCCAGGGTCGGAAAATCGGCCAGCCGGACCCCGGGCAGGGCGGCCAGGGCGTCGAACAGGGCCCGGGCGTCCGGCCGGGACCGGTTGACCCGAAGGCCCAGGGGCGCGGCCTCGACCTGGGCGGCCAGATAGAGCCGGGTGTCGGTGGGGCCGAAATCCCGCAGCCACAGGCCGACGATCCACTCCGGGCAGGAATAATAGCGGGAGAGATAGGTCGCCTCGTCGCAGCGGTCCGGGCAGTAGAATTCGGGATCGTCCAGGGCCTTCGGATCGGCGGCCACCCGGCGCAGGACCGCGTTGGCCATGCCGCCAAGCCCCTTGCCGGACAGCCGGCGCACGGCCGAGACGGCCCAGTCCACCGAGGCGTAGGCCGGCACCCGGGAACAGTAGAGGATCTCGTAGACGGCGAGGCCCAGGACCCGGCGCACGGGCAGGGGCACGGCCTCGGGCTTTTTGAGAAACCGCGACAGCATCCAGTCGATGCGGCCGCAAAGGCGCAGGTAGCCGTAGACCAGCTCCGTGGCCAGGCCCCGGTCCCGGGGATCGAGGCCCTTTGTGCCGGCCAGCGCCGTGTCCAGGGCGGCCTGGACGTCCTGGCCGCCGCCGGGACCCGGGCCACGGGCCGCGCCCTTGGCGGGAAACACCCGGCCGAGGACGGCCAGGGCCAGTTTGCGGGCCGGCGGCGGGCCGGCGGTGACGGGCTGGCTCATCGGCGACCGCCCAGGGCCGAGGACGAGGCGGCGTAGGGAGCGAGCAGTTTCATTTTGCCGAACACCGGCTGGCGGGCCTCGCCCTGGACCAGAAAGAGGCGCAGGGCGCTTTCCAGGTGGGGCAGGGCGACCTGCGTGTCCAGGCAGGGGCCGTTTGGCCGGTCGTTTAGGACCCCGTAGACCGGGATGGGGTAGGTGTCCTGGATGCCGCTCGAAAGATCGCGCTCGCAGGCCACGGCCACGATCAGCCGCGGCCGCTTCTGGACCACGATGCGCCTGGCGATGGTGCCGCCGGTGGCGATGGCGATATGGACGCCGTAGGCTTCGGACAGGGCGAGGAGTCCGTCGACCGGGCACTGGCCGCACCGTTTGCAGTTGTTGATGTCGTAGGTCAGGCGGCGCAGGCACTGGCTGGACTGGAGGCAGTGGGGCAGGAGCACCAGGACCTGGGCCGGCGTGTAGCAGCCGGTCCGGGCGGCCACCATCTCGTTGTTGACCTTGATGAACGAGGCCCGCACCCGACTTTTCGAAATGCCGAACAGGCGGGCGAAAATGGTCATGAGCGGCAGGAAGACCTTGGCCATGACCCCGCGCAGCCGGTCCGAGCCGAACATGGCCCGGCCGAGGGCCACGCTGGCGGCCAGGCCCACGGTGGCCCACAGGACCACCAGGATGGCCACGGCAAAGACCGCGCCGAGCACCCAGGGAGCCAGCGGATGGATGTTGGCCAGGCCGATGTACGGGATGATCCAGACCAGGGCCAAAACCGCGCAGACGCACAGGCCCGTGCCGCACAACAGGCCGATAAAAAGCCGCTTTCTCGAGGGTTCGTTTCGTTCCACCAATACTCCGGTCATCGTCCGGGACACCGTGGCGGCCCTTTCGGCTCGTTCGCGCGGTTGTCCCACCAAAAAATCCCCACCCTCCCCGGCCGTCCGCCGCACCCGGGGGGCACTTGCGGCCGTCAGGCCGGATCGTCCGCTTCGGGCAGGCCGCACACGGCCATGGTGGCGTCGTCGCCGCACTTGCCGAGATAGCCGCAGGAAAAGGCCTTGGCGTCCATGGGCCGCTTGCCGGCCGGCACCACCGTGGGGATGAGGTACACGGCGTCGGCGCAGGCAATGGCCAGATGGCAGTCCATGATGCCGAGGATGTCGCCGGGGCAGGCGCCGGGCGGCAGGGGACAGCCGACCTTGCCCGGATGGGCGATGATGCGCAGGGCCGGCTTGTCCGGGGCCTGCTGCCAGAAGAAAAACGCGCCCGGATGCGGCGTCATGGCCCGGATCAGGTTGTGGACCTCGGCCGCCGGCCGGGACCAGTCGATAAAGGCTTCCGACTTCTCGATCTTTTTGGCGTATGTCACCCGGGCCGGGTCCTGTTCGACCATAGGCACGCCGCCTGTCCGCAGCCTTTTGAGGCAGTGGACGAGCACCCGGCCGCCGAGGTCGGCCAGTTCGGCCCGGAGCATGCCGGCCGTGTCGTTGACGCCGATGGCCAGGACCCGCTGCATGATCATGGGCCCGGCGTCGAGGGCCGCCACCATGCGCATGATGGTCACCCCGGTCATGGTGTCCCCGGCCGCGACGGCCCGCTCGATGGGGGCCGCGCCGCGCCAGGCCGGCAGAAGCGAGGCGTGGACGTTTATGGGCATGGCCGTCGGCACGTCGAGGACGGCCTGGGGCAGGATCATGCCGTAGGCGGCCACGATCAGGACGTCCGGCTTGTAGGCGGCGAGCGTCGCCACCTCGGCCGGGTCCTTGAAGGTTTCCGGCTGGTGCACGGGCAGGCCCTTTTCGAGAGCCAGCTCCTTGACCGGGCCGAGCCGGCACTTCTTGCCCCGGCCGCACGGCCGGTCCGGCTGGGTGTAGACGGCCGCGACGGTGACGTCGTCGCTTTCAAGGACATGCCGGAGGACCGTGGCGGCGAACTCCGGGGTGCCCATGAAGACCGCTACGAGTTTTCCCGGTCCTTCTCCGCTTCCTGTCTGGCCCATCGTTTCACCCGTTTGTCGTACATGGCGCGTTTGAGGCGGCTTATGTGGTCAATGAAAAGCACGCCGTCGAGGTGGTCGATCTCGTGCTGGAGGCAGACGGCGAGCAGGCCGTCGGCTTCCAGGCAAAAGGGGTTGCCGTCCAGATCCGTGGCCTTGACCGTGACGGTCGCGGCCCGCACGACGTTGGTGCGGTAATCGCGCACCGACAGGCAGCCTTCCTCGTCCTCTTCCTCCCCGGCCGGGTCGGTGATGACCGGATTGACCAGGGTCATGAGGCCTTCGCGCTTGTCGGGCCCCGAGAGGTCGATGACCACCAGCCGGATGGAGCGGCCGACCTGGGGCGCGGCCAGGCCGATGCCCTGGTTGGCGTACATGGTTTCGGCCATGGCCGCGGCCAGCTCCCGGATCTCGGGCGTGATTTCCGTCACCGGCGCGGCTTTTTGGGCCAGCGTCGGGTGGGGGTATTTGAGTATCTCAAGCGACATGGTCTTACGGCGTTTCCTTGTCCTTGTCCCGGGTCCGCAGCTTGATGCCAAGCTCGCGCAACTGGGCGGTTGCTACCTCGCCCGGCGCTTCGGTCAGCATGCACATGGCCTTCTGGGTCTTGGGGAAGGCGATGACGTCGCGGATGGATTTGGCGCCGGAGAGGATCATGATAAGGCGGTCCAGGCCAAAGGCAATGCCGCCGTGGGGCGGGGCCCCGTACTCCAGGGCGCGCAGGAGGAAGCCGAACTTGTCCTCGGCCTCCCCGGCCTCGATGCCGAGGACCGCGAACATGGCCTTTTGGGTCTCGCGGTCGTGGATGCGGATGGAGCCGCCGCCGATCTCGCTGCCGTTTAAGACCAGGTCGTAGGCCCGGGACAGGGCCTCGGCCGGGGCGTCGGCCAGGCGTTCGAGGTTGCCGGGCTGGGGCGCGGTGAAGGGGTGGTGGCGGGCGGCGTAGCGCTTGGCCTCGGGGTCGTATTCCAGGAGCGGGAAGTCCGTGACCCAGACCGGGGCGAAGGTGCCCTCGGGAATGAGCCCGAACCGCTCGCCGAGCTGGATGCGCAGATACCCCAGGGCCGTGTTGACCATGTCCGGGGCCCCGGCCTGGAAGAACACGATGTCCCCGACCTCGATGTCCAGGGCTTCGATCAGGCCCTGGCGCTCGGCGTCGCTTAAGAATTTGGCAAAGGGCGACTGCCACTCGTCTTCCTTGATCTTGATCCAGGCCAGGCCCTTGGCCCCGTAGATTTTCACGAATTCCGTCAGGTCATCGATCTCCTTGCGGGAGAGGGCCGCGCCGCCGGCCACCCGGATGCCCTTGACCAGCTCGGCCTTGGCAAAGACCTGGAACTGGCTCTCCCGGACGATGGGCGACACGTCCACGAGTTTCAAGCCAAAGCGGATGTCCGGCTTGTCCAGGCCGTAGTCGCGGATGGCCTCGGCAAAGGTCATGCGCGGGAAGACATCGGGCAGGGCGATGTCGGCCGCCTCCTTGAACATGGTGCGGACCATGGTCTCGGCCATGTTCATGACCTGCTCCTCGTCGACGAAGCTCATCTCGATGTCCACCTGGGTGAACTCGGGCTGGCGGTCGGCGCGCAGGTCCTCGTCGCGGAAACACTTGACCACCTGGTAGTAGCGGTCGAACCCGGACATCATGAGGAGCTGCTTGAAGAGCTGGGGCGACTGGGGCAGGGCGTAGAAGGCGCCATTGGTCATGCGGCTCGGCACCAGAAAGTCGCGCGCGCCCTCGGGGGTGGACTTGGTGAGGACGGGCGTCTCCACTTCCAGGAACCCCAGGGTGTCGAGGTAGCGGCGGATGCTCTGGACGGCCTTGTGGCGCAGGAGGAAGTTGGCCGCGAGCTTCGGGCGGCGCAGGTCCAGGTAGCGGTACTTGAGCCTGAGCATCTCCGAGGCGTCGATGCGGTCCTCGATGGGGAAGGGGGGGGTGGCGGCGGTATTTAGGAGCTTGAACTCCGTGACCACCACCTCGACCGCGCCGGTCGGCATGTTGGGATTGGCCATGCCTTCCGGCCGGGCCCGGACCGTGCCCTTGACGGCCAGGACGTATTCGGTGCGAAGGACATGGGCCCGCTCCAGGGCGGCCTCGCTGCCCTCGGGGCAGAAGACCACTTGCGTGAGCCCCCCCCGGTCGCGCAGGTCGATGAAAATCAGGCCGCCGTGGTCGCGCCGGAACTGGGCCCAGCCCATGAGGCACACTTCGCAGCCGACATCGGCCGCCCGCAGCGCGCCGCAGTCGCTCGTGCGCCGCCAGTCGTCCAGCCGGTCAAGGACAAGCACATCGCTCATGAAGGAATCCTTTTTTCAAGAATGTGGGGAAAAACTTTTTGAAAAAAGTTTTTCCCCACACCCCTTTTCAAAAACTTTTATCGGTTGCAGTCGGCTGCGACAATCCGTCCCCATCGAGGGGGTCCGGGGGGGATCATCCCCCCCGGCGGGGGCGTGGGGGCGGCGCCCCCACATCTTCGCCTTACTCTCCCTGGGCCTCTTCCAGGCGGGCGCGCAGGAAGGCGGGGAGCAGGTCCTGCCCGACGGTTTCCTGGCCGCCGGCCCGCATGTTTTTCACCACCACCGTGCCTTGGGCCAGCTCGTCGGCGCCGAGGACCAGACAGAAGCTGGCCCCGGACTTGTCCGCGGCCCGCATCTGGCTTTTGACACTCTTGGCGGCGAACGGGGCCTCGCCGGCAAATCCGGCCCGGCGCAGGTCCTGGGCCAGGAGCAGGCCACGGTCCAGGCCGGCCGGATCGAGCACGACCAGGACGAAATCCGGAGCCGCCTCGGTCACACCGCCAATCAGCAGGGCCAGGCGCTCCATGCCGCAGGCAAAGCCGACGCCCGGCACGTCCGCCCCGCCAAGGGACGCAACCAGCCCGTCGTAGCGGCCGCCGCCGGCAACCGACGACTGGGAGCCGATGTTGCCGGAGACGATCTCGAAGGTGGTGCGCACGTAATAATCGAGCCCGCGCACCAGCCGGGGATTGAGCGTGTAGTCGAGGCCGGCGGCGTCGAGGATGCGGCGCACGGCCGCGAAATGTTCGGCGCAGTCCGGGCAGAGGTGGTCGGTGATCCGCGGCGCGTCGGCCGTGAACTCCTTGCACTGGGGCACCTTGCAATCCAGGACCCGCAGCGGATTGGTGAGTTTCCGGCGCATGCAGTCGTCGCAGAGCTTTTCCTTGTGCATGCCCTTTAAAAACTCGCGCAGGACGTCCAGAAAGACCGGCCGGCATTCCCGACAACCCAGGGAATTGAGCTCCACGGTCAGTTCGGAGAGGCCCAGGGCCCGCAGATACTGGTCGAGCATGAGCAGGACCTCGGCGTCGAGAAGCGGCTCCGGGGAGCCGACGGCCTCCACGTCGATCTGGTGGAACTGGCGCATCCGGCCCTTTTGGGGCCGTTCGTAGCGGAACATGGGGCCGTAGGCGAAAAACTTGGCCAGGCCCTCGCCGGCCCGTTTGTCCTCGATCAAGGCCCGCATGACCCCGGCCGTGGCCTCGGGCCGCAGCGTCAGGGAACGGCCCTTGCGGTCCGGGAAGGTGTACATTTCCTTTTGCACCACGTCCGTCTCCTCGCCGATGGAACGGGAGAAGAGTTCTGTGCGCTCAAGGACGGGCACACGCAATTCCCGGTAGCCGTAGCGGGAAAACACGTCGCGGGCGGTCTGCTCGATAAAGGCGAAGACCGTGGAGTCGGGCGGAAAAAGGTCGGCAAAGCCTTTGATTTTTTGAATCTTGTCCATGAAGGCAAATCCCGGGTGGGCGCGCGTGACGCGTCGTTAAAAAAGAGGAAAAAGTCTAGACGAGACGGGAAAGCTTGTCAAAAGGCGCTGCCGCACCCCAGACAGGCCTTGGCCTTGAACGCGGGCAGGGGCGTCATCACCGCCTCGCCGGTCAGGCTGACCGAACAGGCGCAAAAGGCGCCTAGCGGCAGGGACAGGATCGGAGCGTTCAGGTGCCGCCACGGCGGGGACTCGCGCCACGTCGCCTTGGGACCCGGGAGGACCGAACGCATCCGGATCGGCGGCCGCCCCAGGCTCTCCCGGGCCAGCCGGCCCATCCCCCAGGGCGTGAACCACCGGGCCGTGCGCAAGGGGCCTTTGCCCCGGCCCGGAAAAAGCCGCATGGACAGGCCGTAGCAGGAAAAACGGTTCAGAAAGCCGATCAAAACGGCCTTCCTGGCCACCCGGCCAGCCTCGCGCAGGACCAGCCCCGGGTCGCGGCAGAATTCCAGGACCGTAAAAAGCACGCAGAAATCAAACTCGTTGTCGTCAAAGGGCAGGTGCGAGGCGTCGCCCAGGTGCAGGTCGGCCCGGCCGGCCATCCGCGCCCGCGCCGCCTCCAGCATGGCCGGCGAGGCGTCGAGCCCGGTCACCTCGAAGCCGGCGCTGTGCAGCACGTCCAGGAAAATGCCCGTGCCGCAGCCGACTTCAAGCAGCCGCTGGCCACGGCGCGGCCAGCCGGCCGTCATGCGCTCGAGCAGCCGGATTTCCCGCTTCAGGGCGAACTCGCCCGGCGGCGTCTGGAACCAGGCGTCGTACCGCCTGGCCGTTTCCTTGTCCCACATAATATTTCGAGAGAACCGGGGGAGGGAACCCCTTTTGCAAAGGGTCCCTCCCCCGGACCCCCTCCCTCCCCAAAAACTCTTCAAGGGGGCGCACTCGTCCTGTCGTCTCCGAGCGGACGATCAAGTCGACCTCTCCGAGGCTTTCAAAGCAAAAATCCACCCACTTCGCCCCGTCTTCGGGGCGACGGGCCTGTGTGGCCGGAATCGGCCGGGCGTGCCCGCCGGCTTTGCGGCGTGCGTCGCCCGGCCGATTCCGGCCACACGTCGCACCCCCGTCCACGACCAATCCGCCACCCGCTTCCCACACTCCCGCCCCCCCTTCCAGGGGGTCCGGGGGGGATGATCCCCCCCGGCCGCCGGAGGCATCTTCTCTCCCGATTCTCCCTTCCCCTTACAGGCCTTGGGGGTCCTTGTATACGGCGCCCTGGGCGGCCGAGGTGACCTGGGCGGCGTAGCGGCGCAGGAGCGGGGAGGTGATCTCCTTTTGGGGGTGCACGAGGCTGGCCCGGCGCGTGTCGAGCTCGGCCGCGTCCACGAGCAGGTTGAGCTTTCGGGCCGGGATGTCGATTTCGATGGTGTCGCCTTCCCGGACCAGGGCAATGGGTCCGTCGGAAGCGGCTTCGGGCGAGACGTGGCCGATGGCCGCGCCGCGGGTGCCGCCGCTGAACCGGCCGTCGGTGATAAGGGCCACGGATTCGCCAAGGCCCATGCCCATGATGTTGGAGGTGGGGGAGAGCATCTCGCGCATGCCGGGCCCGCCGCGCGGGCCTTCGTAGCGGATGACCACCACGTCGCCGGCCTGGACCGTGCCGCCGAGAATGGCGGCGTTGGCCGACTCTTCGTCGTCAAAGACCCGGGCCGGGCCGGTGTGGCGCATCATGGCCGGCTTGACGGCCGACTGCTTGACCACGGCCCCGTCTGGGGCCAGCGAGCCGCGCAGGATGGCGATGCCGCCTTCGCCCGCATAAGGCTCCCTGGCCCGGATGACGTCGAAGTTTTTGACCCGGGCCTTGAGGTCGGAGAGGTTCTCGCCGACCGTCTTGCCGGTGGCGGTCAGGACGTCCAGGTGGATGAGGCCGCGTTCGGCCAGGGCGCTCATGACGGCCGGGATGCCGCCGGCCCGTTCGAGGTCGTCGAGGTAGTGGTGGCCGGCCGGGGAGAGCTTGCACAGATTCGGGGTGTTGCGCGAGATGCGGTCGAAGATGTCGAGGGTCAGCGGCAGGCCGGCCTCGGCGAAAACGGCCGGCAGGTGGAGCACCGTGTTGGTCGAGCAGCCAAGGGCCATGTCCATGGTCACGGCGTTCTCGATGCTTTTTTCCGTCACGATGTCCCGGGGCCGGATGTTTTTGGCCAAGAGGTCCATGACCCGCATGCCGGCGGTCTTGGCCAGCCGGACGCGCTTGGCGGTGACGGCCGGGATGGTGCCGTTGCCGGGCAGGCCAAGGCCCACCGATTCGGACAGGCAGTTCATGGAATTGGCCGTGAACATGCCCGAGCACGAGCCGCAGCCCGGGCAGGCGTTCTGCTCGAGCTCTTCCAGGCCTTCGGCGTCGATGGTGCCGCGCTTGAACTTGCCGACCGCCTCGAACACGTCGATCAGGTCGCAGGACCCTTCGGAGGTGGTGCCGGCCAGCATCGGGCCGCCGCTTACGATGATCGACGGGATGTTGAGGCGCAGCATGGCCATCAGCATCCCGGGCACGACCTTATCGCAGTTGGGGATCATGACCAGGGCGTCGAAGGGATGGGCCATGGCCATGATTTCAATGGAGTCAGCAATGATTTCGCGGCTTACCAAGGAAAAATGCATGCCCGCATGGTTCATGGCCAGGCCGTCGCAGACGCCGATGGACGGAAAGGCCATGGGCGTGCCGCCGGCCAGGCGCACGCCGGCCTTGGCCGCCTCGGCGATGGTATTGAGGTGGATGTGGCCGGGCACGACCTCGTTGGCCGAGTTGACGATGCCGACCAGCGGCCGCTCCATCTCTTCCTTGGTGAGGCCCAGGGCGTAGAGCAGGGAGCGGTGGGGGGCTTTTTCCAGACCTTTCTTGAAAATCGAGCTGCGCATGGCGGATATCCTTGGGGCAGATGTGGGGGGCCGGCTGGCCGCGGGGGGAGTTTTCCACATTCGGGGCCCGGCTGGCAAGGCCGGGGCCGGGCGTCGTGGCCGGCCCCGGCCTTGATCCGGCCCGGCGGGCAGGGTAGCAGGGGCCATCGGAGCGGCCATGCGCATCGTCAACCTGCACAACACGGCCTTTGTCGCCACCTTCCGCAAGCGCGGCCACGACGTCCTGTCCATCGGCACCACGCCGGACTGCGACGTGCGGCTCGATGAGCCGCTTTCCTGCAAACGGCTGCTCGATCTCCTGGCGGCCAAGGGCTTCCGCCCGGATCTGGCCTTCTGGTGCGACGGCTGCCAGACGCCCTGGATCTTCGGCCTGGAGACGCTGCCCGCCGTGACCATCGGCTTTTCCATCGACCAGTACATGCACCCCTGGCACGTGCCGTACAGTGCGGCCTTTGACGCCTTTTTCGTGGCCCAGAAGGACTACCTGCCGCTTTTCGCGGAGACGCCGACCGGCCGGCCGGCCGTGTGGATGCCGCTTTTCTGCGATCCCGGCCGCGACCGCGACCCGGGCGTGGCCCGCGACATCCCGGTCTCCTTCGTCGGCACCCTGGACGGAGCGGTCAACGCCGGCCGGCGGCCGTTTCTGGCGGCCTTTCGCAAGCTGGCCCCGCTTTACGCCACCACCGGCCGCTACCAGCCCGTCTTCGGCCGCAGCCGCATCGTGCTGAACCAGTCCGCGGCCGGGGAGCTCAACTTCCGGCTGTTCGAGGCCATGGCCTGCGGCGCGGCCGTCCTGACCGAGGCCACCGGCAACGGCCTGGCCGAGCTTTTCACCCCCGGCCGGGACATCCTGACCTACCGGCGCGGCGACCCGGCCCAGGCGGCGGCAACCGCCCTGGCCGCCCTGGCCGACCCCGGCCTGCCCACACTGGCGGCCGCCGGCCGGCGCGCGGTCCTCTCCGGCCACACCGTCACGGCCAGGGCCCGGCTCGTCCTCGACACGGCCGTGGCCCGGGCGGCCGCCGGCGCGCCCGGGGAGCGGCTGGCCCGGTTGCCGGCCGTGCGGGCCGCAGTGGCCAAGGCCTACGCCATGCTGGCCACGGACGAGCGCCTGCCCCTGGCCGAGGGGGAGCGGCGTTTTTTTCTCGGCATGGCCAGATAGGGAGAGGAGAGAAGATGCCTCCGGGGGCCAAAGGGGGGGGACCCCCCTTTGGAAACCCCGGGCGGGAGGGGCGGCACGGTGCACGCCGGCGGTCCATTCGGGTGGGTCCGGGAGGGGGTGACCCCCTCCCGGCCGCCGGAGGCATCTTTACGTTTTACGCGTTGGCCAGATAGGTGGCGATGGCGTCGTCGTAGGTGCTGGTCTGGCGGAAGGTGGCGGCGGCGGTTTTCTGGCGCAGGGGCAGCGGGGCCCGCATGTCGTTCTGGGCCAGGGCGTCCATGATCTCGGGGTAGAAGGCCGGATCCGGCACCACCAGGATGCTCGAGAAGTTCTTGGCCGAGGCCCGCAGCAAGGTCGGGCCGCCGATGTCGATCTGCTCGACCATTTCGGGCAGGGGCAGTTTTTTCTCCAGCGCCTTGCCGAAGGCGTAGAGGTTGACCACCACCATGTCGAAGGGCGCGATGTTGTGGGTGGCCAGGGTGGAGAGATGTTCGGGGTTGTCCTTGTCGGCCAGGATGCCGCCGTGGACGAAGGGGTGCAGGGTTTTGACGCGGCCGCCGAGGATCTCGGGGAAACCCGTCACGTCGCTGACGGAGGTCACGGGCAGGCCGGAGGCCTCCAGGAGCTTTCGGGTGCCGCCGGTGGAGACGAGTTCGACGCCGGCGGCGACAAGGAACCGGGCCAGCTCGGGCAGGCCGGACTTGTCCGTGACGCTTAGAAGCGCCCGTTTGATGGGCAGGAAATCCATGGCATAACCTCGCTTTTTTCAAAGCGGGTGCCACAGTCGCCCGTTGAAGGCAAGGACGCTTCCTGGCCGGGCGTCCGGCCGGACCGTTTGCGGTCGCGGCCGGACGTCGCGGAGGGGGGAAAATCGGGACGGCCGGCTAGGCGGCGATACGCTTGAGTTCCTCGGCCAGTTCCCGGGCGGCGTCGTTTGCCGGATCCTGGACCAGGATGGCGTCCAGTTCGCAGCCGGCCTCGGCGTGGCGGCCGAGGCTGACCAGGCAGCCGGCCAGGGTGAAGCGGACCTCGTGCTTGGCCGGGTCCACGGACAGGTAGTCCCGCAGGTAGTCGAGGACCTCTCCGATCCGCTCCTCGGCGTGGGCCAGGCGGACCAGGCCGAACAGGGCCACCAGGTTCTCGGGGTTCTTGGCCAGCGCGCCCTTGAAATGGGTGAAGGCCTCGGCCGCGTCGCCGCGCTCCATTTCAATGAGCGCCATGCCGGACAGGGACCGGTCATCGGCCTCGATGGTGGACGCCTTGCGGTACAGGGTCATGGCCTGCTCCAGCTCGCCGCGCTGCACGGCGATGGTGGCCAGCCCCAGGTAGGGGTCGGCATGGACGCCGTTGTTGCTCATGGCCTTGCCGTAGTACTCCTCGGCCTTGTCCAGGTCGCCCATGAACAGATAGCATTCGCCGAGTTCCTTGTTGATTTCATAATCCAGCTGCCCACTCATGACATCCCCTCCGTTCCCGACGCCCCGGGTTGCATGCGGGCGTCGCCGGTGTGGCGCGTTGCGTCGCGCCGTGTGGTTTCGCGTCCTGTCGGCCCGGGGCCGGCGCCGGCGGCGCGTCCTGCCGGGCACCGGGACTCAAGCAAGCCTCGTGCCACCGGTCCCGGGCCGGCCGGTCGGGCCGCCTTCCCGCTTGTCTGCCGGCCGCTTACGCGTTTTACGCATGGATTTATTAGAAAGTGAAACGGTCGTTCGGGGAAAAATATTCCCGGCCGACCGTGGGCATCGGGGCGAGTGGAACGGTTTTTGCCCAGTGAAAACGCGAACACGGTCGGCCCGGCCCGGCCGGAAATCGGGCAAAACGAGGAAAAGCGGCATGAAAACAATATTTTCGGATAATCTGGGGCTGCTTGGCAAGGTCATGGACCTGCGCCTGGAGCGTCAGAATGTCGTCATGTCCAACCTGGCCAACCAGGATGTGCCCTCCTACAAGGCCCACCGGCTGGAGTTCGAAAAGGAACTCCAGTCCGCGCTCAATACCGACGGCGACCGAAAGATGACGCGCACCGGTTCCGGCCACCTGCCCTCGACCTTCCGGGCGGGCGGCTTCAGCGGAACCATGGAGATGGGCTGGAAGCCGCAGGTGGTGGCCGGCCTCGACAGCGTGGACATGGAAAAGGAAATGTCGATCATGGCGAAAAATACGCTCATGTACAACGCCCTGACCGATATCACCAAGAAGGACTTCGAAGGCCTGCAACGGGTCATCACGGACGGAGGCAAGTAGCATGGACCTCTTTACCGCACTCGATATCGGCTCATCGGGCATGTCCGCCCAGCGGACGCTCATGAACACCATTTCCATGAACCTGGCCAACATCAAGACCACGCGCACGGTCAATGGCGCCGGCCCCTACGTGCGCAAGTCCGTGATGCTCGAATCCACCCCCGTGGACGCGCCCTTTTCCAAGGCCATGCAGTCCGCCCAGGACCGCGACCTGGCCGGGGTCAAGGTGACGGGCCTGGTCAACGACAACCGGCCGTTTCGCATGCAGTACGAACCCGGCCACCCCGACGCCAACGCCGACGGCTACGTGGCCTACCCCGACATCAACGTGGTCGAGGAAATGGCCAACATGATCACGGCCATGCGCAGCTACGAAGCCTCGAGTTCGTCCATCGGCACGGTCAAGAACATGTTCACCAAAGCCCTGGATATCGGGCGGTAACGGAGGTTTTCCATGGCCATTCCCCCCATCGCCCTGTCCGCCTACCAGAACGCCATGGCCCGCACCGGGGCCATCGACAGCAAGGTCTCCCGGTCGCTGGCCAAGCCCGCCGCCCCGGCCGAAGGCTTCGGCAATATGCTGACGGACTCGCTCAAGAACGTCAACGACCTGCAAAACACCAAAAGCGACATGGTGCAGTCGTTTGCCTCGGGCGAGACACAGAACGTGCATGAGCTGATGATCAATCTGCAAAAGGCCGGCGTGGCCATGCAGATGACCACGGCCGTGCGCGGCAAAGTCCTCGAAGCCTACCGCGAACTCGTGAAGATGCAGTTCTAGAAGCCGTCAGTAAAGCCAAACTCCATCCGCCGGGAGAATCGCCATGCCCCCCTTTCTTTCACAGACCTTCGAAAAGCTCATCCAGTACTGGTCCAATCGCAGCGCGGCGCAACGCATTCTTCTGGGCGGCCTGGCCGGCTCCATGGCCATAGCCTTCCTGGTCATGGTCTATCTTCTCAACCAGGCGGAAATGCGGGTTCTTTACACCAACATGGCTCCCGAGGACGCGTCCCGGGTGGTGGAGCTCCTCAAAGCCTCCAAGACCCCCTACGAGTTGCGGGAAAACGGGACCACGGTCCTGGTCCCGGCCGAGGCGGTCTACGAACAGCGCCTCAAAGTGGCCGGCGAGGGCGTCATGCACGGCCAGGGCGTGGGATTCGAGCTTTTCGACCAGCTCAAGGTCGGGCAGACCGATTTCGTCCAGCGCATCAACTACAGCCGGGCCTTGCAGGGAGAACTGTCCAGGACCATTACCGAATTTCCCCAGGTGGAAAAGGCGCGGGTCCACCTGGTGCTGCCCCAGAAAAGCCTTTTCATCGAGGAGCAGAAGAAGGCCTCGGCCTCGGTGGTCCTGACCCTCAAGCGCGGCCAAAAACTTGACGCCAAGCAGCTCCAGGGCATCGTCAATCTGGTGGCCATGTCCGTCGAAGGCCTGACTCCCGAGCACATCACCATCACGGACACCACCGGCCAGTCCCTGTACCAGCCCCGGGCCGACGGCGGCCTCGACGGCCTGTCCACCACCCAGTTCGAATTCAAGAACACCTTCGAGGCCAACCTCGAAAACCGCATCGAGCAGCTCCTGACCCCCATCGTCGGTCCGGGCCGGGCCCTGGCCAAGGCCAACGTGGACCTGGATTTCAGCCAGCGCACCGTCCGCAAGGAGCTCTACGACCCCAACGTCACGGTCGTGCGCAGCGAGCAGAAGTCCGAAGAGTCGACCTCCGGCTCGGCGGCCGTGGACGCCGGGGGCGCGACCACCACCCCGCGCGGCGGCGGCGCGGCCGTGCCCAACTCCAATTTCCGGGGCGACGGCTACTCCGGCACCGAGTCCACCCAGAAGTCCAGCCGCCAGAACAGCACCACCAACTACGAGATCAACAAGGAAGAGCAAAACGTCGTCACCCCGGTCGGCGACTTGAAGCGCCAGTCCATAGCGGTTATCGTGGACGGCACCTACGAAAAGGTGGAAGGGAAAAACACCTTCACCTTCGTGCCGCGCAAGGCCGAGGAGCTGGAGCGCATCAAGCAGGTGGTGGCCCGGGCGGCCGGCCTCGACCCGGCCCGGGGCGACGAGATCCAGGTGTCGAGCTTCGAGTTCGGCGTGCCCGACGGTTCGGGCGAGCCGAGCCTGATGCAGACCATGCTGGAGTACGCCCAGCGGCTGGGCAAGCCCTTTTTAAACGGCCTGCTGCTCTTCCTCTTCCTCATCCTGGTGGTGCGGCCGGTGGTCCTGGCCCTGATCCGGCCCCGGGTCACGGAAGAAGAGATCGAGACCCTGGAGCGGCTGCCCGAGGGCGAGGCCCGGCTGGCCCTGGCCGAAGCCGAGGAGGGCGACGAGGTGACCATGCTCGACGGCGCCAAGCAGTTCGAACTGTCCAAGAACCTGGCGCTGCAGCTTTTCGAGGAAAACATGGAGCAGTCGATGACGCTCCTCAAATCCTGGCTCAAGCAGGAGGCCTAACCCGACATGCCCGCCATGACCGGACCCCAGAAGACCGCCGTGCTGTGCCTGGCCCTTGGCGAGAAGTTCACGGGCGAAGTGTTCAAGCGCCTGGACCGGCGGGAAATCGCCCGGATCTCCAAGGCCATGATGGACATGGAGACCGTGCCCAAGGACCAGGTCGAGGAGGTCGTCCGGGAGTTCAACGACACCCTGCAGGTGGGCAAGGACATGGTCACGGGCGGCCCGGAGCAGGTCCGGCGGATGCTCTCGAAGACGCTCGATTCGGACACGGCCAAGTACATCATGGACACCCTCGAACTGGACACCGGGCCCACGCCCTTCCAGGAGCTCGGCAACGTCTCGCCGCGCATCCTGGCCCAGATCCTGCGAAACGAGCACCCCCAGACCCTGGCCTTGATCCTCGGCCACCTCCACTCCGACCAGGCGGCGGAACTGCTCCAGAACCTGCCGTCAGGCGTCCGGGCCGAGGTCCTCATGCGCCTGTCCAGGCTCGAGGCCGTGGCCGAGGACATGCTGCTCGAAGTGGACAAGGTGCTGCAAAACCAGCTGATCGCCATGGGCGGCAAGGAAGGCAAGAAGGTCGGCGGCATCACGGCCGTGGCCGAGATCCTCAATGCCGTGGATCGGGCCACGGAAGAGGAGGTCCTGTCCGAGATCGAGGAAGAGTCCGCCCAGACGGCCGAGGACATCAGAAACCTCATGTTCGTGTTCGAGGACATCAAGGCTCTCGACGACCGGGCCATCCGCGAGCTCTTGAAGGAAGTCTCCAACGAGGAACTGACCCAGGCCCTCAAAGGCGCCTCCGAGGAGCTTCGCGACAAGTTTTTCAAGAACCTCTCCGAACGCGCCGCCAGCATGATCCAGGAAGACCTGGAGATCATGGGCCCGATACGGCTGGCCGAAGTGGAAGGGGCCCAGCAGAACGTGGTCAAGACCGTGCGGCGTCTGGAAGCCGAGGGCAAGATCGCCATCGGCCGCGGAGGCGGGGATGTCTTTATCTGACGGCCATGCCGACGGCGTCCTGACCGGCCGGGTGATCCTCGGGCCGGGCACGGCCGGGGAGGCCGAGACCACGGTCTCGGAGCTCGAATCGCGGCGTTCGCCCCTGCATTTCGAGGAGGTCGAGGCCCAGTTCTGGGAGCGGGTCCGGGCCAAGGCCAAGGCCAAGGCCTCGGCCATCATCGCCGAGGCCATGGCCGAGGGCGAGCGGATCAAAGCCAAGGCCGAACAGGACGGCTACGCCGCCGGCGTGGCCGCGGCCGGGGAGCAGGTCCAGGCCGACCTGGCCCAGATGGCCGCCTCGCTCGGCACCATGGTCGAGTCCCTGGCCGGGGAACGCCGGAAGCTGTGGGAAGCCCACCGTCAGGATTTTGTCAACCTGCTGCGCCTGGCCGTGGAGCGGACCACCATGGCCGCCATCGACGCCCGGCGCGAGGAGATCCTCGGCAATCTTTTGAACGAGTCCCTGGAGCTCATGGACGCCAAGGCCGACCTGACCGTGACGGTCCATCCCGACGACGAGCCGCTCCTTCGGGAACTCCTCGCCCGGGCCGGCCAGGAGCGGCCGGGCCTCGAGCGGGTGCTGGTGCGCAGCAACCCGGAGCTCATTCCCGGCAGCCTGGCCCTCGAGTGCTGCGACGGGCTGGTGGACAACACCATTGCCAGCCGGTTTGCCGAAGTGGAGACGATTTTCGCCCATTTGGGCGCTCCCGGAGACCCCGATGCCGCTCCTTGACGTGGCCGGGGCCACGGCCCTCCTGGCGCAGATGCGGCCGGCCCGGACCTTCGGCAAGGTGTCCAAGGTGGTCGGGCTCATTGCCGAGGGCCGGGGCATCCGGTCTCCGGTCGGGTCGGTCTGCCATCTGCTGTCCGACGACGGGAACAGCGTCCGGGAGGTGCCGGCCGAGGTGGTGGGATTTCGCGACGGGGCCTGCCTGTTCATGCCCTACGGCGACCTGCGCGGCATCGCGCCCGGGACGCTCATCCGCAATACCAGCACGCCGCCCCTTTTTCCGGTCGGCCGGCGCTACCTCGGCCGGGTGATCGACGCCTTCGGCACGCCCATCGACGGCGGGGAGCCGATCTTTCCGGCCCGGTTCAATCCCGTTTTCGCCGACGCCCCCATGCCCATGGACCGCCCGCGCATAAGCGAGCCCATGGACGTGGGTGTGCGGGCCATAAACGGCCTCTTGACCCTCGGCAAGGGCCAGCGGGTCGGCATCATGGCCGGGTCCGGCGTCGGGAAATCGACGCTCATGGGCATGATCGCCCGCAACACCAAGGCCGACGTCAACGTCATCGGCCTGGTCGGCGAGCGCGGCCGCGAGCTGCGGGAGTTTATCGAAAAAGACCTCGGGCCCGAGGGCATGGCCCGGTCGGTGGTGGTGGTCGCCACTTCCGACCAGAGTCCGCTCATTCGCATGCGGGCTGCCTACGCGGCCACGGCCATGGCCGAATTTTTCCGCGACGCCGGCAACGACGTCATCCTCATGATGGATTCCGTCACCCGCTTCGCCATGGCCGGCCGGGAAGTCGGCCTGGCCGCCGGCGAGCCGCCGACCACGCGCGGCTACACCCCGTCGGTCTTCGCCCAGCTGCCAAAGCTCCTGGAGCGGGCCGGCCGCAACAATAACGGCAGCATCACCGGCATCTACACGGTCCTGGTCGACGGCGACGACTTCAACGAGCCCATTGCCGACGCCGTGCGCTCCATCCTCGACGGGCACATCGTCCTGACCCGCGACCTGGCCGACCAGGGGCACTTCCCGGCCATCGACGTGCTCAAATCCATCAGCCGTCTGCGTTCGGATGTGACGCCCAAGGACGCGCTGGCCGCCGGCCGGGACCTGATCCGGCTCCTGGCCACCTACCGGCGCGTCGAGGACATGGTCAACATCGGGGCCTACGCCCGGGGGGCCAACCCGGAGATCGACCGGGCCATCGACATGATCGGCCCGATAAACGGCTACCTGCGCCAGGAGGTGGCCGAGAGCCAGAGCCTTGAGGAGAGCTTTGCCGCGGTCAAGGCCCTGGTCGGGGCCAAATAGGGGCGAAGCGGCTAACGCGCGGGGGGCATGACCAGGGGCGGGGCCGCCGCCGGAGCCGCAGGCGCGGACAGCCGGGCCTCGATCCGCTCCAGCAGGACGTTTTGCCGTTCGAGCAACTCCACGGCCTTGTTGATCTTCCAGTACCAGCACACGATTTCCCGGCAGACCAGGAAAAGGGCCAGCAGGATGAGGAGCGTGACCAGAAACGCGCCGATCCCGCCGCCGTAGCCGCCGTATTCGTACCATCCGTGCATAAATCCCTCCCTTTTGGCCGGTTTTACGCCGCAAACCCGCGCCGGTAAACCCGGGCCGGCCCGCCTTGACATTTGCCCCCTGAAAAAGGAGTACGATCAGACTCCGGTCCCCGGCCCGCGACGGCGCGCCGATCCGGGGGATGGCCCATTCCCGCCGGCAGCCGGCCGGCCGGCCGGACAGCATGTCACCAGGAGGTCACGCCATGGATGTTGTTATGGGGGCTACGGGACAGGTCGGGGGAGCCACGGCCGAAACGCTTCTCGCCCTGGGCCGGGAGGTCCGGGTGGTGGTCCGCGACGCGGCCCGGGCCCGGGAACTGGCCCGCCAGGGCGCGGACGTGGCCGTGGCCGCGTACGAGGACGCCGTGGCCCTGGCCAGGGCCTTTGACGGCGCGGCCGGGGTCTTTGCCATGCTCCCGTGCCAGTTCTCGCCGGCCCCGGGCTTTCCCGAGGCCCGGGCCTGCCTGGTCGGCCTGGTCGAGGCCCTGGAAACGGCCCGGCCGGGCAAGGTCGTGGCCCTCTCCTCCATCGGGGCCCACCGCGGCACGGGCCTTGGGCTCATCACCCAGTTCCACATGCTCGAAGAGGCCCTGTGCGCCGGGGAACTGCCGACGGCCTTCATCCGGGCGGCCTGGTTCATGGAAAACGCGGCCTGGGACATCGGGCCGGCCCGGGAAACAGGCGAGATCACGAGCTTTCTTTCGCCGATCGAGCGGGCGATCCCCATGGTGGCCACGGCCGACATCGGCCGGGTGGCGGCCCTGACCCTCATCGCCGACCTGAAGGAAACCCGGGTCATCGAAATCGAGGGGCCGCGCCGGTATGCGCCAAACGACCTGGCCCGGGTCCTCGGCGAGGTCCTGGGCCGGCCGGTGCGGGCCGTGGCGGCCGCCCGGGAGACCTGGGAGGAGCGCTTCCGGGCCCAGGGCGCGACCCATCCGCAGCCGCGCCTGGAAATGCTCGACGGCATCAATTCGGGTTGGATCGATTTCGAGGGCGGCTGGACCGAACACCACCGGGGTGAGACGGCGCTTAAGGCCGTGGTCGCCAAACTGGTCGCAGACCAGGGCGCCACATGACAGGCAAGCCGCCATGACGCCCGCCCCGGGCCGGACCTTCGGGCCACCGGGGCCGGTTCGCGCCGCCGCCTCTTGTCCCGCCGTCCCGCCGCGCCCGGCTCAGTCCGGGGCGCGGCGGGGCAAAAGCCCGATGCCCATGGCCAGGCCGGCCAGACAGGCCCCGGCTCCGACCAGCAGAAACCCGCCATAGCCCCAGACCGCCACGGCCGCGCCGCCGAGGATCGGACCGCAGAAACTCCCGCCCTGGAGCGAGAGCATCATCAGGTTGGCGTTTACGCTCCGGTAGGGCGGCTCGGACAGCTCGAACATGAGGGCGTTTAAGGACGGGGACCCCACGCCCATGCCAAGCCCGAGCAGCACGGCCGCCGCGTAGGCCATGGCCTGGCCCGGGAAGAAAAAGAGCAGCAGGAACGTGCCGCCCGTGACGGCGTAGCAGAAGCGGATCAGCCGGATTTTCGGCACCACGTCGAAGATCCGGTTGGCGAAGATCCGCAAGAGCAGCATGCAGGCCGTCTGGATGGAGAAAAAAACGCCCACGTGGGCCAGGCCCCGGGCCTGGAAGAGGCTTTTGGCCAGGAAGAACAGGGCGGCAAAGCTCAGGTAGTACATGGCGTTGACGGCCAAAAGCTGGGACACCGGCCGCTTGGCGGCATTGCGGGCCATGTCGCCGAGCCTCGGCCGGGCCGCCTTGCCGGCCGGGGCCTGCCGACGCACCCGGCGGCCGAGGACGAAGACCACGGCCAGGGCCGGGGCCAGGGTCAGGGCCATGGCGGCATAGCCCTGGGGATAGGTCAGGCGCAGGGGCGAAACCCAGTCGAAAACCGGCGGCACGATGGAATAGGGGAGCAGCATGGCCACGGAATACATGCCAAAGGCCTGGCCGCTTCGGGCCGGGGGAATGACGGCCACGAGAAGCGTCATGGCCGCGGCCGAGACCAGGGCCACGCCGAGGCCGTTGGCCAGCCGCACGGCCAGAAGGGCCAGGGGCGAGACGGCGGCCAGGTAGGCCGCGCCGCAGCCAAGGAGCACGGCCACGCCGCAGGCCGCGACCCGGGGCGCGTTTGTCGTGGTCAGAAAGGGGCTGGCCACCAGATAGGCGGCCATGGTGGCCAGGGACGAGGCGCCAATAAGAAGCCCGCGCCAGGACGGGGGGATGCCCAGGGCGTCGAGGTAGACGTAGAGGCTGTAGAAGACCGAGATGTTGCAGTAGGACAGGAAGATCAACAGGCAAAGCGTCGTGAATTCAAAGGAAAAAAGGCGCGGACTGGCGGGGTTGGACATACGGCGGCACTGCGGTGGACGGCTGGGGTTGGCCTGGCGGCGAAGGGGCGGGGTACCGCGCCGTCGAGGCCGGCGTCAAGGTAGGAAGAATGACAACGATCATCCGGCGCCGCCTGGAGCCGCCGACCGCACCCGTCTTTTGCCCGGGAATAGCACCCCCGCATTGACCCCGGGCCCAAAGGAACGCTAAGGATTTCCTGCGGCCATCCGGGCCGCCCGCCATCCCGTCGCCCCAAGGAGGCTTCCCCATGCTCCGACGTCTCGTCGCCGCGAGCGGCCTTGCCCTGGCCGCCCTGACCTGTGGCTGCACCACCATGTTCAGCCCCGGCCCCCAATCCGACAACGTGCCGCAGGCCGCGGTCGACGCCGACTACCAGGACTGCGAATCCCGGGCCTATGTCTCCACGGCCCTGGTCAAATCGGCCGGCGATGCCTCGGACCGGCAGGAGGCCATTGTGGACGAATGCATGAAGGAAAAGGGGTACAACATCAAATGACGCCCTCCGAACCCCGGTCCCTTGACCCCAAGCCCGTTTCGGCCAGCCGCGTGGTCATGCCCCAGCGGATGCTCCCGTCGGACGCCAATCCGGCCGGCAACGTCCACGGCGGCGTCATCCTCAAATACATCGACACGGCCGGCGGCATCGTGGCCATCCGCCACGCCCGCTCGGCCGTGGTCACGGCCTCCATCGACCGCATGGATTTCCTGAAACCCGCCTACATCGGCGAGGTGGTGACCTTTCTGGCCAGCATCAATCTGGTCGGGGCCACCTCCATGGAAGTGGGCGTGCGCGTGGAGTGCGAAAATCCCATCACCGGCGAAACCCGGCACGCCGGATCCGCCTACCTGACCTATGTGGCCCTGGACGCCGACCGCCGGCCCCATGCCGTGCCGCCGCTGGTCCTCGAAAACGAGGACGACCGCCGCCGCAACCGCGAGGCCGCGGCCAGACGCGAGGCCAGGCTTCACGAACGCCGCCGCGAGCGCGATTCCCAGCGCCAAGGCCAATCCGAAAAAAACGATTGAGGTGCATTGTGGCCGAGACCATCGACGATTTGACCGTCAACTACGAAGAAGACGGCGTGATGCTGACCAAGGAGCTCGACAAGGTGATCCTGACGCGCGGCGCCTGGACCACCATCCTCTTCCGGTTCGTCCAGTGGGACCCCAAGAAGGAGGCCTACGGACCGGACCGTTACGCCATCCGGCGCTACAAGAAATCCGGGGACACCTACCGGGTCCAGTCCAAGTTCGCCATCTCCAGCCGGGACCAGGCCAAAAAGATCATCGACGCCCTGGCCGGCTGGATCGAGGCGCCCGATGGCGAGGCGCCCGAAGGCCAGGCGTGAGCCAATCCGTTGCCGTGACCGTGCGGGCCCTGGCCACCCTGGCCCGCCACGCCCCGCCGGACGGGAGGCTTGTCCTGCCGGCCGGGGCCACGGCCGGGGATGCGGCCGCGCTGCTCGGGCTCGACTGGGCGGCCATCGGCACGGTGCTGGTCGACGGCCGGCCGGCGGACCAAAATACCCGCCTTGGGCCGGGCGACACCGTCTCCTTCGTGCCCCCCATCACCGGCGGGTAGGGGGCGGACCGGCCGCGACCAAAGGGGAGGATCGGGGCATGAACCAGGATCGTCTGGGCGAGGCCGTCACGGCCGCCGCCTGCCAGGGGACCTTTCCGGACGGGAAGCCGGGCCTTTTTCTGACCGCCGAGGCCGTGTGCGGACTGGCCGCCACCCTTGGGCTGCCGGCCCGCCAGGTGGAGATGGCGGCCCTTGGCGCCGGGGTCTGCCCCCTGCGCTACGCCCGCAACCTCCACGCCTTTTCCCTGGCCGAGCAGGCCCGGCTGCTCGCTTCCAAGGCGGGGCTGGTGGGCCTTGGCGGCCTTGGCGGCGGGCTGCTCGAAAACCTGGTCCGGGCCGGGGTCGGCGCCATTGCGGCGGCCGACGGCGACGTGTTCGAGGAGACCAACTTGAACCGCCAGCTCCTCGCCGACGTATCGGCCCTGGGCGCGCCAAAGGCCGTGGTGGCCGCCGCCCGGGCGGCGGCCGTCAATCCGTCGGTCGATTTCACGGCCCACGCCGGCTTCCTGGACGGCCCCGGCATGCTGGCCCTCCTTGACGGCGCGGACGTGGCCGTGGACGCCCTGGGAGGCCTGGCCGACCGGCCGGCCCTGGCGGCGGCCGCCCGCAGCCGCGGCATCCCGCTGGTGACCGGGGCCGTGGCCGGCTACACCGGCATCGTGGCCACGGTCCTGCCCGGGGCCGCCTCGCCCCTGGACCTTTTCGCCGGGTCGGCCAGGGGCCGGTCGGCCGAGGACACGCTCGGCTGCCCGTCGGCGGCGGTCATGGCCGTGGCCGCGCTCCAGGCGGCCGAGGTGGTGCGCCTGCTGGCCGGCCGCGCCCCGGCCCTGGCCGGCAAGGCCCTGGTGGCCGACTTCGAGACCATGCGCTTTGACACCATCGTCCTGGCCGCCCCTGGTGACACGGCGGGGCGGACGCGCTAAAAGGCGTCAAGGCGCGGCTTTTTTCCGGCCGCCCAAGGACGCCACATGACTCTCAAATCGGACTGCTGTCTCCTGGCCACCCCGCTGCTGCTGACGGGGTTCGCGCTCGGGGAGCGCCTGCAAAACATCATCGGTTCGGCCCCGCCGGCGGTCCGCGTGGCCATTGCCGACCTCATGCTGTCGATCAAGACCTCGCTCGACGTTCTGCCCGTCCTGCCCAGCCTGGCCGCGCCGGAGACCCCGGTCACGGACTGGGAGTCCATGCTGACGGCGCTCACCTCGGTGCGCCGGGAGCTCGACATCGTCAAGGCCCACAAGATCGAGGACCTGCGCCGGGCCAACCCGGGCTTCGTCCAGCTCGAATACCGGTTCGGCCTCCTTAAAAAGGCCCACGACAAGGCCAAGCTCATGCTCGAGATCCTCTACGAGCTGATAAACGCCGGCCAGGACTTCCAGGCCGCCGACGAGATCCTGGAGCAGAGCGCCGAGATCATGCTCAAGGAGCTCAAGGCCGACCTCTACGTCTGCCGCCTGCGCGACGACGAGGGCCAGTGGGTCAACATCGCGGCCAACACCCACACCGGCCGGGCCACCCCCATTTTCGTGCGGTTCATGGAAGAGACCCTGCCCTACCATCCGGTCATGCGGTCCGTGGCCGACCCCGAGGCCCTCTTCGTGGTCTCCAACAACCTGCAAGGCCCGGAGCGCGGCGGCGAATCCATCGACTGCGTGCCCTACCTCGAAGGCTTCCGCTGCCGGCTGTCCTTTTTCCTGCGCGAACCCGACGGCAACGCCTTCGGGCTCATCATGCTCTATTCGAAAAAGCCCAAGTTCTTCGACCGCTACGAGGCCGATTTCCTGGCCGACTGCGCCCGGATCGTGTCCCTGACCGTGGGCCGGCGGCTGGAACTCGGCCGCGACGCCCTGGCCAAGGCGGCCGGCGGCATGGCCCATGTCGGCAACAACGTGCTGGCCATCATCAAGAACGGCGCGGAACTGATCCTGGAAGACTGCGAGGACTTTCTCGACAACGAGGACGAGATCGCAACGGGGCTCATAAACGAAGCCATGCAGCTCGTGCCCGGTCCCTGGCCGCCGCTGGCCCCGGCCGCCCTGCGCCACCTGTTCGGCCTGACCGTCGAGCGGATGGAAGTCGAAAAAAAGATGCAGTATGTGAATCTGATCGTGGAAAACGTCAACCGCCTCAGACAGGCCATCGCCAACCTGCTCAAAGCCGTGGAAAATCCCATCCTCATGCCCTACATCGGCGGCGAGGAAGTCCTCGACCTCGAACCCGGGGAAGAGGACGGCGCGGCCTCCTGAGGGCGGCCGACGAAGCCCGCCGGCCGGCCCGGCCCGTCCGAGCGGCCCGGCCGGCCGCCGGACGACGGTTGCGGCAGCGCCGCCGGCTATCCCGCGTGCACGTCCGGCAGGGCGCCTAGGGCCGCCTTGTCCACGGACAGGACCACCTGCCCATCCTCGTAGCGGCTGACCAGCCCGGCCGGGACCTGCACCTCGCGCGCGCCCCACAGATGCCCCTGGCGCAGGAGCAGGTGGGTGACCCGGCCGGTGTGCGGATCGGCCAGCACCCCGTCCACCCGGCCGGCCCTGCCGTCGGTGGCGAGGACCGGCTCGTGCCCGGCCAGGGCGACAGAGCCCTCGGGCGTGGCCGGATGCTCGAAGGTCCAGCCCGACGGGGCGATCGGCAGCCTGGTTTCCTCCGCCTTGGCCAGGCCGAGGAAAAACGAGGGCGGGTAGTAGTCGGCCTGGATGTATTCCTTGAGTTCCCCGGCCCGCTTGCGCGAGATAGTCAGGGTCACCGCGCCCGGGCCGGCCTGGCCGCAGTATTTTTTCGGAACGAGGCGCAGGGTGTTCGGCAGGGCGTCCTCCCGGACCACCAGGTGCGTGGCCGTGCCGGACTCGGGATTGATGATCACATGGGCCACGCGGCCAAGGGGGCCGTCCGTGGCCGCCACCGGGGCGTTAAGGGCCAGGTCGAGGGCGTTTTCGGGCATGGGGGCTCCAGGGGGTTTGGCGAACGATTCCAGAACGTTTCTTGCCGGTTTGTCAGCCTCGGTATAAAGCAGTCCCATGGCAGGTCAAGCGATGGGGCCGCCCCCCGGCGGCGCGGCCCTGCCGCCAAACGCGGGAGAGACGCATGTTCCTGTTGATCGTGCTCGGCATCTGCCACGCCGTGGGCGTGGCCTCGGCGGCCCGGGCCCTGTTTACGGCCCGTTCGCCCCAGGGGGCCATGGCCTGGGTCATGGGCATGATCACCTTTCCCTATGTGGCCGTGCCGCTCTACTGGATCCTCGGCCGCAACCGGTTTCTCGGCTACGTGGCCTCCCGGCGCGAGGGCGACCGGGTGGTGGATGCCCTGGCTCCGGAACTCGACCACTTCCGCGCCTTTCCCGATCCGCGCGCCCCGGACCTGCCCGGGCTTTTCCCGGTCCTCGAACGGCTGGCCGAGCTGCCTTTCACCTCGGGCAACGCGGTCACGCTCTTGATCGACGGGCAGGCCACCTTCGAGGCCATCTTCGCCGACATCGACGCGGCCCAATCCTACGTCCTGGTCCAGTTTTTCATCATCCGCGACGACACCATCGGCCGGGCCCTGCGCGACCGGCTGGTGGCCAAGGCCCGGGCCGGTGTGGCGGTCCATCTCCTCTACGACGAGATCGGCTGCCACACGCTGGAGGCGGCCTACCTGGACAGCCTGCGCCAGGCCGGGGTCCGCGTCTCGGCCTTCAACACCACCCTTGGCTGGCGAAACCGCCTGCAGCTCAATTTCCGCAACCACCGCAAGATCGTGGTGGTGGACGGCCGGTCGGCCTTCGTGGGCGGGCACAACGTCGGGGACGAGTACATGGGCAAAAGCCAGCGCCTCGGGCACTGGCGCGACACCCATATCCGCTGCCTGGGGCCGGCCGTGTCGCTCGTGCAGCTGACCTTTGCCGAGGACTGGTACTGGGCCACCCGGGAGACGCTGGCCCTCGACTGGGAAATGCGCCACGCCAAGGCCGGCAACATGCCGGTCCTGGTCCTGCCGACCGGGCCCGCCGACGACATCGAGTCCTGCGACCTCTTTTTCCTCCAGGCCATCACCGCCGCCCGCCACCGGCTGTGGATCGTCAGCCCCTATTTCGTGCCGGACCAGGAGATCACCTCGGCCCTGCAACTGGCCGCCCTTCGCGGCGTGGACGTCCGCATCATGCTGCCGCTGCACCCGGACCACAAGCTGGTCTACCTGGCCTCGTTCTCGTACCTGCCGGACCTCGAAACCCTGGGCGTCAAATTCTACCGCTACGTCAACGGTTTTTTGCACCAGAAGGTCATCCTGGTCGACGACGTCATGGCCTCGGTCGGCACGGCCAACTGCGACAACCGGTCGTTTCGCCTGAATTTCGAGATCACCATGGCCGTGGCCGACCCGGAGTTCATCCGGCAGGTCGAGGCCATGCTCCTGGCCGACTTCGCCTGCTGCCAGCCGGTCTCGGCCGACGACTACGAGGACCGGACGTTCGTCTTCAAGACGGCCGTGATGCTCAGCCGCCTGCTCTCGCCCATTCTCTAGGCCGCCCCCTTTCAGGGGGTCCGGGGGGAATGATTCCCCCGGCCGCCGGAGGCATCTTCCTCTCCTGCCTTTCCAGCAGCAAGATCGCCAGGGCGTTGACCGTGGCCCCGGCCAGGGCCGAGCCGCCCTTGCGGCCGGACACGGTGATCCAGGGCACGTCGCCATGGGTCATAAGGAGCGCCTTGGACTCGGCCGCGTTGACGAACCCGACCGGCATGCCGATGACCAGCGCCGGCGCGGGTGCGCCCTCGTTTAGGCGCTTTAACAGCCGCAAAAGCGCCGTCGGGGCGTTGCCGATGGCAAAGACCAGGGGCCCGGCCAGGGTGGCCAGGGCCGCGTCCACGGCGGCCGCCGCCCGGGTGCCGCCCGAGGCGGTGGCCGTGGCCGCCACGTCGGGGTCGTTCAAAAGACACCGGACCGTGCAGCCAAGGGGGGTGAGCCGGCGCGGCGGCATGGCGCATCGGGCCATTTCCGTGTCCGTGACGATGGTGGCCCCGGCGGCCAGGGCGGCCAGGCCGGCCTCGACCGCCCCGGGCGAGAACCGGACCAGGTCCAGCAGTTCGAAATCGGCCGTGGTGTGGATGAGCCGGCGCACGATGTCCCAGCGCGGCCCGTCAAAGGGGCGGGGCTCGGGGACCTCGGCGTCGATGATGGCCAGGGATCTGGCTTCGATGGCCTCGGGCGCGGTGATGGGCAGGATGGCGTGGGGATCGTGCATGGGGTACCTCGTTGCGCCACGGTATCCGTCTTTGCCGGCCCGGCCAAGGCGTGGCCGGAGAGGGCGGGATTGGCTGATCGTGCTACGAAAATAAATTCAGTACAAATATATGGACAAGAAGTTCTGAATGATGTTGTAAAAAACGTGCCCCGCGCCGGCCTGGCACCTTCTCTTTTTGGCGTATGGTGGTATGGTATCGCCAGCGGTTCCGCAGGCGGCCCGGCGCAATGGGCCGGAGCCTCCGGGGGTCGCCTGGGGCAGGAAAGAATTTTCGCGGCGGCAGCTCCCGGGTCGGCGGCGGCAGGCACCCCGTCCATCCGGCCCCGGGGCGGCCTTTTGCGAAAAGGGACCCGGGCGCGGCCAAGGCCACGGCGTTTCCCCCCGCCGACGGGGAACCCGTGGCCTTAGCCCTGGTCCAGGTGGCGGACTGCCCGCCGCCGGCCCCGGCCCGTCCCGTCCCGTCCCGTCCCGTCCCGTCCCGTCCCGCCCCGGCGCGGCCTCCTTGGCCCGATGCGGGTCCGTGGCGGACAAGCCGGGGACATCGAAAAAAACTGCATTTTGATCTTGATTCTTATTCTCAATTCTACTAGAAATGGCTGCAACGCATCCGGCAACGGCCGGGAGCGGGGCAGGAGCCGTTGCCGCGGACCAGTGGCGTCTGGACGCGGCAACGGCTGCCCGATCGAACCGCAAGCAGGCCGCGGGCCATCCGCGGCAAGCCCGATAGCATCCCATCACCTCCAGAACCCTCAACCCCACGACGACGGCCGGATCCCTCGGGATCCGGCCGTTTGTTTTTTGGGGGAGCGCCCAGGGAAAGGCCCGGTGGCGGGGCGGCCGAGGCGCGGCCGCCCCGCCTGCCGTGGCTTAAAGGCCCGCCGGCACGATCCGGCCCGGCGGGTCTCGGGTGTTGCGATCCTTGAAAAATACGCCGGGTTTTTTTTAATAAAAAATAATCATCTTAAATGGTTATTTATGAAAAGAGTATATGCTTTTCATGGGCGCGACCCTAGGTGACCGGGGTCCGGGGCGGCGGCGTCCCGTCCGCCGGAGCCTGGGGCTTCGGCCCCTGGGGCCGGGGCGGCCCGGCCGGGGAAAGGTTTTTTCCCTCCCGGCGCAGGGCGTCCAGGAACCGGGCCGGATCGTCGGGACTGACCACCACCGCGAAGCCCTGCCGGGTGGGCACGTACACGGCCCGCCCCTTGTCCGTCACGAAGACCAGCGCCTTCTCGCCGTCGGACAGCCTGTACCAGCCGGCGGCCAGCCCCGGGAGCCCGAGGCCGTTGGTGCGCCACTTGAGGCTTTTGGGCCCGGCCTGGCCGAGGTCCAGGCGCACGGCCGCGTCCGCGTCCACGTCGGCCAGGGGAATCTCCCGGCCGTAGAGCCCGCCCTTGACCACCAGCGTCCCGTTTCGAAGCGCGATCTCGGCCTGGGCCGCCCGCTGGATGGTGAAGGAAAGAAAAAGGAAAAATCCCACCCACAACACCAGCATGCCGCCGAACAGGGCCGTCAGCCACCCCGTCCGGATGGAACTGGCCGCCATGGCGAAGACTTGGCCCCACTCCATGGTCACCTCCCCTGGCGGTGCGCCCGCCTGCCCGCATTCCCGGCGGGCCGTCCAGGATGTGGTTGCATACAATGCGGCGGGGGGCAACGCTCCGACCCGATATTTCCATCCCGTCCCGTCCCGGCCGCAGAGGGGGGGGACCGGGCGGGTGGAAAGGGCGGTTGCCGTCCCCCTCTCCGGTCTGTAAGGTCCGCGCGCGGCCCCCGGGCCGACACGCATCCCCGACGGCGGCCCATGAGCTGGTTTTTCCTGGCCTGCACCACGGCCCTGACCCAGGCGGTCAAGGACACCTTTCTCAAGAAATCCCTGGGCACGACCGACGCCGGCCTGGCCATGCTGGTCTATACCGCGTCCGCCTCGGCCGTCCTGTGGATCGGCGCGGGCGCAAGCCCCGCCCCGCCCCTCGGGGCCTCGTTCTGGCCGCTTCTGACCGTGGCCGGGGCCCTGGGCGGCCTCACCTACTGGCTCTACGGCCAGGCCCTCAAGCGCGGCGACCTGTCCCTGACCCTGCCCATGCTGGCCTTCACCCCGCTTTTTCTGCTCGCCACCTCGCCCCTGACCGTGGGCGAGTTTCCGGAACCGGCCGGCCTCGCCGGCGTCTCCCTGGTCGTGGCCGGGGCCTACGTCCTCAATCTCCGGGAGCGGCGCCACGGCCTGCTCGGCCCGGTCCGGGCCCTCGTGACCAACCCGGGCTCCCGGCTGATGCTCCTGGTGGCCGTCATCTGGAGCCTTGGGGCCAACCTGGACAAGCTTGGCCTGACCGCCTCCTCCCCGGCCCTGTGGGGCGCGTCCGTTTACACCGCCACGACCCTCGCCCTTTTGCCGACGGTCCTGGCGCGCCCGGGGCGGGTGGTGCGCCAACTGGCCGGCCTGCCGTGGCCGCTTCTGGTCGCCGGCTGCCTGGAGGCCGTCGGCATCTTCTGCCAGATGCTGGCCCTGCCCCAGACCCAGGTCGCCTACGTCATCGCGGTCAAAAGGCTCAGCATCGTGTTCGCGGTGCTCCTTGGCGCGGCCGTCTTCCGGGAGCCCGATCTGGCCCATCGCCTGCCCGGCGCGCTTTTGATGGTGGCGGGCGTTTTCTTTATCGCGGTTTTCGGATAAGAGGCCCAACCGATCTTGCTATCCCGGAGCCCGTCATGAGCCGTTACCGTTTCCTGCCCGAACTTTCCCCCGAGGCCCTGGCCGCCAGGCAGGCCGAGGGCCTCAACTGGACCTGCCGCCACGCCTTTGCCGGCAACCCCGTCTACCGGGAGCGGCTTGCCGCTTCGGGCTACGAGCCGGGCCAGGAGCTGACGCTCAATGACCTGGCCCGCCTGCCCGTGACCACGGTCGAGGACCTGCGCCAGGGCTATCCCCTGCCGCTGCTGTCCGTGCCCGAGGAAGACGTGGTCCGGATCCACGCCTCGTCCGGCACCACGGGCAAGCGCAAGATCCTGGCCTACACCCAGCGGGACATCGATACCTGGAAGGACATGTTCGCCCGCTGCTACGAGCTGGCCGGCCTGACCCCCCGCGACCGGGTCCAGATCACGGTGGGCTACGGCCTGTGGACGGCCGGGGCCGGGTTCCAGCTCGGCTGCGAGCGGTTCGGGGCCATGGCCGTGCCGGTCGGACCGGGCAACATGGAGATCCACCTCCAGCTTCTGGAAGACCTCGGCGCCACCTGCCTGTGCTCCACGGCCTCCATGGCGCTGCTTTTGGCCGAGGAGGTCCACAAGCGGGACCTGCGAAAGCGCATCAAGCTCAAGAAAGTCATTTTCGGGGCCGAGACCCACACCGACAAGATGCGCCGGCGCTTCGAGCAGTGGCTCGGCATCGAGGAGAGCTACGACATCACGGGCATGACCGAGCTCTACGGTCCGGGCTCGGGCCTCGAGTGCGCGGCCCACGACGGCATCCACTACTGGGCCGACCTTTTTATCCTGGAAGTCCTCGATCCCGTGACGCTCGCGCCGGTGGCCCCGGGCGAGGTGGGCGAGATGGTGGTGACGAGCCTTTGCAAGGAGGCCGCGCCCTTGATCCGCTATCGGACCCGGGACCTGACCCGGCTTCTGCCCGACCCCTGCCCGTGCGGCCTGTCCCTGCCGCGCCACGACCGGATTCTTGGCCGCTCCGACGACATGTTCGTCTTTCGGGGCGTCAACATCTATCCCGGGCAGATCGCGGCCGTGCTCGATGGCTTCAAGGACGTGGACAGCGAATTCCAGATCCGGCTTTTGCGCCACGACGGCCGGGACCAGATGGTGGTCAAGGTCGAGCGGCGGCCCGCCGCCGGAGCGGACCTGGACCAGAACCTGTCGGAAGCCATCTCCATCGAGCTGCGAAAGCACCTGTTCGTGCGCGGCTGGGTCGAGATCCTGGCCCCGGGCAGCCTGCCGCGCAGCTGCGGCAAGACCCGGCGCGTCATCGACGACCGAAACGGCATCGAGGATTAACCCTCCCCGTTCCCCGCCCCGGGTTTCCAAAGGGGGGTGACCCCCCCTTTGGCCGCCGGAGGCATCTTCTCTTTCCTCCCCCGTCCCCTCTCCCGCTCGTGTCGCGTTCTCGAAATTCCTGCATATGGATTTCGAGGACAACATGCTTAAATAATTATTTATCTAAAAAATAGTAACATCTTTTTTAGCGAACGCCCCGCTAGCGCAGGCCGCAGGCCCTGTCGCACCGCTCCCGCACGCTTTCGCCGGGCAGCCCCAGGTGGGCGGCCACGCAGGCCTGGCACAGGCCCATGGGCTCGGGGAGCGTCATGCCGGCGGTACGGGCGTTTTCCAGGACCATGGCGAAGACGGCCTCGGCCAGGTCGGCCCGGGCCGGGGCCGGGGCCGGACGGGGGCCGGTGGCGGCCGGCCCGGCCTGGGGACGGGAGGTCAGGGACAGGCCCAGCACGGTGAGGAGGGCCAGGACGGTGGCGGCAAGGATCTTCTTGACAAGAGGCATGATTTTTCTCCGGCGGTTGGCGCCGGCCCGGTCTTTACGGCGGGCCGGCCGTGTGCCATAGGCGAACGGACTACGGGCGCAATGTAGCAGGCCGGCCGGCACGCGATCCAATCGCAATGTCGGAAGCGGGCCTTCCAAATCCCTGAAGGCGTCTTTCGCCGGGAGGGGGAGCGGTGGAATTTTACCATCTGCGGACGTTTGTGGCCGTGGCCGAGGAAGAGCACCTGACCCGGGCGGCCGAACGCCTCGGCGCCAGCCTGCCGGCTGTCAGCGCCCACGTCCGGGGCCTCGAGGAAGAGCTCGGGGTGCCGCTTTTTTTGCGCACGCCCAAGGGCATGCGCCTGACCGGCGAGGGCCGGGCCTTGCTCGCCGAGGCCAGGCTCGCCCTGTCGAGCCTGGAGGCCGTGCGGACCCGGGCCGGGGCCTTGCGCCAGGACGTGACGGGCGTGGCCCGGATCGGGCTCAACAACGAGGCGGCCCGGATGCGGGTGCCGGAGTTGCTGGCGGCGCTCACCCGTCGCCATCCGGGGGTGGAGATCCATCTCGTCAACTCCAGTTCCCCGCGCATCCTCGACAACGTGCGCCTGGGCAGGCTCGACCTGGGGTTTGTCTACGACAACATCCTCGAGCCGGGCCACGAGATCGAGGCCATGGCCCTGGAAGACGTGGACATGGCGGTGGTCGGGCCGACGTCCTGGGCCGACCGGGTCTGCCGGGCGGACTGGGAGGAGCTGGCCAGGCTCCCGTGGGTCTGGTTCTCGGAGCGGTGCCCGTTCCAATATTTGCTTGAATCGTCGTTTTCCTGCCGGGACTTGGCGCTTAACAAGGTCATGGTCGGGGACAACGACGCCACGCTGCGCACGCTGGTCGCGGCCGGCATCGGGCTCACACTCCTGCGCAAGGACGACGCGCTGGAGGCCGAGGCCGCCGGCGAGGTCTGCCTGTGGCGGCGGGAAGGATTGCGGCTGGGGCTGTCCCTGGTCCATCGGCGGGAGAGGGCCGATGACCGGGTGATCGCGGCGATTGTGTCGGCTGTGACCGAAGTCTGGGGCCTGCCTGCCCGGCGTCGGTGACGGCGAACCGTTGACTGTTTTTCTGCGCAGGAGAGACACCCGATGAGCGAGGCGGCGGCGCCCGGCCAGGAATATTTTCCGTGGCGGGCTGTGTGCGGCATGGCGGCCCTGGTCCTGACCCTGGCGGTCATGGCCCTGGCCCAATCGAATCATGTGGAAGACGACCCGGTCGCCAACCAGGTGCTGTCCGGCGGGGCGTTCGGCTACGGCGACAATGCCGGCCGGCAGGTGATCGTGCCGGTGGAGACGGGGCTGGCCCGGGGCATGAAGGGGTTTCGCAAGGCCGTGGCCGTGCCCGGCCGGGTGGTGGACCTGGCCTATGCCGGGGTCCAGCGGGGCGGCGAGGCCGACCGTTTGTCCCCGGCGTCCTTTCGGGACACGGCCGGAGCGGTCTTCGCGGCCAGCGAGCCCGTGGGCCCTGGCGGGGACGTGCTGGTCGCCACCGAGGAGTTTCTGGCCGGACGGCGGGTTCTGGCCGTGACCCCGCTTGAGGACCGCGAGTGCCCGGGCCGGCTCCGGGATACGCTGGCCGAGCGGGCCGGCCGGCCCGTCGCCTGGTGCAGAGACGTGGGCAAGGTGGAGGGGGGCGGGGTCCTGACCCTGGCCCGGTTCGTGCCCCGGGGCCGCGAGGAGCTGGTCACCCTGGCCTACGCCGACGCGGACGGCGCGATTTTCCTGGATTATCCGGGCAACGCCGATCCGGGCGGCACCTGGCGGGTGGACGACGGCGGCGAGTTTCCGGTGGAAGGCTACCGGCCGCTGTTTGCCTTCCGGACCGGGGCCGGCCTGGAGCTGGCCGTCCGGTGGTCCGGCACCGAGGGCGAGGCCATGAACCTCTACCGCCAGGAGGGCCGGACCTTCGTGCCGTTCGTGGCGGCCTCGTGGTACCATCCGGACGAGTGAGCCCGGTTTCTTGCCAGGCTTTCGGCCGCCGTTCCCGCGCGTCGGGGACGGCGGCTTTTTTGCGATGACGCCCGGCCGGCGAGCCGGTAGTGTCGGGACCGGGCCGCGAGCGGCCGCAAGGGAGGAGACGGGCGTGGAAGACGACAAGGTGGCGGGCGAAGGCAACGGAACCCCAAGCGAGGTGGCCTGGCTCATGCGCGACGGGCTGTCGCCGATTCGGGCCTGGCGGGAGCACCTGGGCGTGTCCCAGGAGGAGCTGGCCCGGCGGCTTTCGGCCAAGCCGGCGGCCGTGGCCCAGATGGAGGCCCGGTCGGCCCGGCCCCGGGCGGCCATGCTTAAGAAGGTCGCGGCGGCCCTCGATATCGACTGGGAATTGCTGCGGATCGGGAAATAGCGGCCCAGGGCGGACCGGGCGTTCCCGGGGAAACCGTGCGGACGCCCGGTGGCAACGCCCGGCGGGCCGGGTGGTTCCCGGCCCGCCGCGGCAGGCGGCAAAGGGCCCGGGCCGTCGGTCCGGGCCCGCGCCCCGAGGGGCGCGGCCGGGAAGCGGACGGCGCCTCTCGGACCGGGGTCGGGAGGCGGCTACTGCTGCGGGTTGAAGACCTGGAAGGTCTTCTTGACCGAGGAGCCGTCCTCGGCCGTGGCGGTCAGGGTCCAGTCGCCGCTGGCCATCTCCCATTCCTTCTCGAACGTGAACGTGCAGTTGTATTCCTTGCCCGTGGCCACGTCGGCCACGGTCTCCGTGCTGAAGACCACCGCGTTCTTGCTCGGGTCGATCAGTCCCGGCGAGGCCGTCACGATCTTGACCTTGGACGTGCCGCCCTCGGGCTTGAGCGTGCGGAAGCGCAGCCCGAAGGTGGTGCCGAGCTTCCGGGGAATGGACGTGGTCGAGAGGGTGAGCGCTCCGTTGGCGTCATAGGTGCCGTAATCCACCAGGACGATGGTCGGTTCCTGGGATTTCTCCTCTTTGCCGCCAAGTCCGAAGAAGCTCATGGTCGAAGAGCAGGAAGCCAAAAGCAGGCACAAGATCGGCAAAACTGCAAGCAGGCGTTTCACGCGCGTTCCTCCGCGGCCCGGCAGGCCGCTTGTTCTTTATGATTGCCCACATGACCCCTGGCGCCGCCAGTGTCAAGGCCGGCGCCAGGGAAAGCCAGGCCGGGCCCTATGTCCCGGCCGGATCGCCAAAGGCCAGTCCGGCCAGCGGGGTCTTGCCCGCGAAAAAGGCGTCAAGCGCCGCCTTCTGGCCGGAAACGAGCCGCAGCCCGGCCACGGGCAGGGGCCCGGACTGGCCGCCGTACATGGCCACCGCCCGGTCGATCCACTCGGCCGGCACGAAATCCGCCGCCAGTTTGAGAACCTGCCGGGTTCCTTCCTCGTAGACGGCCAGCGGCTGCGGATAGCGGACGTGCCCTGGCCCGAGGACCAGGTTGCCGGTGCGCGAAAGCGCCTCCTCGGCCCGGGACGGGGTCACCCCGGCCCACTTGCCGAGCAGTTCCCCGAAGGCCGGCCGCAGGGCCAGATAGTAAAACGGGTCGAGCTTGAGGGCCGCCGACACGCCGGGCACGTTCAAAATCGACGGGGACGCGGCGAAATGGCGGGCCAGGGCCTGCTCCAGCCGGGACAGGATTTCCGCATAGTCCACAAGCATGTCCGTCAGCCTCCCCGGTTGCGGGCCACGTCGAGCAGATGGGCGGCCAGGCCCCCAAGCATCCGTGGCGTGCGGCCGAAAACCTCGCGCCAGACCTCGTCGGATTCCATACAGAAATAGAGGCCCCTCGAAAAGCCGTAACCGGCCAGCCGGGCCGCCAGAAACCGGAACTGGCGGACCCGCAGCGGCCGCAACAGCCTTTTTTTGCCGTCCGGGCCGAGGGCGAATTCCCCGATCATGTAGGCCGGCAGGGCCCGCCCCTCCTCGGCCAGCCGGCGCGGCAGCTCGGGCAGGCAGCGGAAGGACCCCAGGCTCATGTAGGCGATGTCGGCCGGCTGCAAATAGTCGAAAATCAGGTCCACCGTGGCCGCGTACCCGGCTTCCCAGCCCGGGAAAAAGCAGATCGGGTCGAAGTGCAGGCAGACCCGGAACCCGGCCCGGGCGCAGGTCCGGGCCGCGGCCAGCCGGGCTTCGAGGGGGGCGGTGTCCCGCTCCTCGGCCGCGATGATTTCCGGGGCGTTGACCGACCAGGCCGGCAGCACCCGCTCCGGGTGCGGATCGGCCTCCATCCAGGTCAGGTCCGCGGTCTTGGATTTGAGTTCCAGGATGACGTTGTCGTAATCGGAGAGAAATCCCAGGAGCTCCCGGGTGTGGCCGGTTATGGGTTCGAGGGCCAGGGAATCGGCGAACTGGCCGGTCCCGACCCGGAAGGGCCGGGTCCGGTCCCGGCCGAAGGTCCGGTCCAGCTCCGCGAACATGGCCCCGGTGTTGGCAAAGGCGGTCAGCGTCCGGTCGCGGAAATAGGCCCGCAGGATGCAGTAGGAGCAGTCCATGGGGCAGTTCTCGCCGATGTGGATGATCTGGTAGCCGCAGCAGCGGTAGTTGCGCGTGGCCGGGCAGGGGCGCAAAAACCGGCCCTTGTGGGCTTTGACGTGGAGCGTGCGGCCGCCGTCCGCCGAAACGGGCAGGGGATCGCCGGGCGAGAGGACCACCTGCCGGACCCCGGGCAGGGCAGCCCGGGCCCGGGCCGCCATGGGGGTCGCGGCCACGGCCGCGTCCACGGCCAAAAGGCCGATGTCCCAGGGGGCCGGGCTCATGCCGGGTCCTCGTCCCGGGCCACGGCCAGGAGTTTCGGCAGGTCCGGCGCGGCGGCCATGGCCGCCAGGTCCGCCGCGGCCCGGGACAGTTCGGCCGGGCTTTTGACCAGGACCTCCACGGTCACGGCGTCGGACTCGAAGCCCTGGCTCGGCCGGATCTTCACCCGGCTGCCGGCCAGGAGCCTGCGGGAGAGGGCGGTAAACCGGGCCTCCAGGGTGGTGGTGGCCGGGTAGCGGATGCGGCGCAGGCTGGCCAGGATGCCGGCGGCCAAGTCGTTTGGCGACAGACCCCGGCCGGGCAGGTCCAGGGCCCCGGACCGGGCGAGGAGCGCCGCCGGCCGCTCCCCGGCGATCCTGGCCGCCTCGGCCAGCCAGGTGAGCGCATTGTCCAGGTTGGCCCGGGACCACCGGACCGCGCCGAGAAGCGGTGTGAGCCCGGCCAGGGTGTCGGGATCGCAGCCGGCCAAGAGGGGCGCCGCGCCAAGGGGCACGTGGCCCGAGGCGAGCAGCCCGTCCAGGGCGGCCGGCAGCCCGAGCCAGCGCGCAACCAGCAGAGCCCGCCGGTCGGCCGGGGCGAAAAGCTGCGGCCCGGCCAGGGCCAGGAAATCCTCCACCGGCCCAAGGGCCGTGAAATAGCGGCCGGCCGCCACGGCCATGGCGTCGGTCACCGGCCGGCCGAGGTTCGAGGCCAGGTAGGCCAGGCCCAGGCGGACGGGCAGGGGCAGGGCCACGTCCGCCTCGGGCGCGGCTGCTTTTGGAAGCGAGGCCACGGCCTCTTGTGGAAGCGCGGCCACGGCTGCTTTTGGGAGCGCGGCCACGGCCGCCTGGGGTGCGGCCACGTCCGCCTCGGGCGCGGCCACGGCCGCGAGATCCACGGCCACGGCCGCCAGTGTCCGGCCCCGCATCTCCCGCAGGGCCAGGGTGCGGCGGGAACCGGCCACCAGCACCGGGCGGCCCTCGGCCAGGGCGACCAGCGCCGGGCTGGCCTGGCCGAACCGGGTGAGGGAAGTGAGAAGCGCCTCGTCGGGCGGGGCGGACCAGAAAAGATGGGCCGGCGTGGTGTCCACGTCGCGGGGGTGTAAAAAGAGTGTCTGCACGTGTCGGTATTATTACGGTTTTTCCGTAGAGTACAGGATTTCAGGGGGTTGTCGCCTTGACAAGGAGGTGACGCCTGCCCCACTATGCCCAAACTCAAGGAAAAGCCAAGGCTTCTCGGGCCTCGGATTTCCCCGGGCGCTCTTTCTCTTCGTTACGCTCGTCGCCAGGCCGCGCCAGCGGCTCTCGATACGCTCCAGGCGAAACGCCTTCCGGCGTTTCCCGGACTGTGACAATGCCTCAAGCCCCGGGGGGAAAGACGCGGTCTTTCCCCCTGGCCAGACTGTGTCTCAGGGTTTGATACACACGGCAATGCAGGGATTTTACAGAACGCGACAACAAGGGAGAAGGGAATGTCGGAAAATCTTGCCAGCCAACGCACCTACGCCCTGGTCGGCCACGGCGGATGCGGCAAAACCTCGGTGGCCGAGATGCTCCTTTTCACGACCGGAGCCGTGGCGCGCCTGGGCAGGATCGAGGACGGGACCACCGCGCTCGACTACGAGCCCGAGGAAGTCAAGCGCCGGGGCAGCACCCAGCCCGGTCTGGCCACCTACCTGCACAACAAGAACCGGCATTTTCTCCTCGACATCCCGGGCGACGGCAGCTTCAACGGCGACCTGCCCTATCTGCTGCGGGCCGTGGACGGCGTCGTGTTCGTGGTCGATGCCGTGGACGGCGTCAAGCCCCTGACCAAGAAGCTCTGGGGCGAGGTGGCCAAGCTCGGCCTGCCGACCATTTTCTTCATCAACAAGATGGACCGCGACCGGGCCGATTTCGACCTGGCCCTTGCCGGCATCCGCGAAAAGCTCGGGGTCAAGACCTACATCCAGAACCTGCCCATCGGGGCCCGGGAAGACTTCAAGGGCGTGGTCAACGTCCTCGAGGGCAAGGCCTATCTCTTCGACGACAAGGGCGGGGTGGCCGAGGGTCCGGTGCCCGACGACATGGCCGACGAGGTCGAGACCCTGCGCGAGACCATGGTCGAGGAAATCGCCGTGGCCGACGAGCAGCTCATGGAGCGCTACCTCGAAGGCGAGGAAATCTCCACCGAGGAACTCCTGGCCACGGTCCACAAGGCCACCCTGTCCGGCCAGCTCTGCCCGGTCTGCTGCGGCGCGGCCTTAAAGGGCATGGGCGGCACCCGGCTGCTGGCCGCCATCCAGAATTTCCTGCCCGGACCCCTCGAAGGGGCCGAGGGCCAGAAGACCATCGCCCTCGACGGGGGCGCGACCATGCCGGCCGCGGAAACGGGCCCCGTGGTCGCCTTTGTCTTCAAGACGCTGTTCGATCCCTTTGCCGGCCAGCTGTCCATGGTCCGGGTCCTGAGCGGCACCCTGACGCCGAACCTCGACCTGCAAAACCCGGCCACCGACACCCTGGAGCGTTCCGGCCAGCTCCTCCTGCCGCTCGGCAAGGAGACCGTCATCTCCAAGGAGCCGGCCGGCCCGGGGTCGCTCGTGGCCCTGGCCAAACTCAAGGACACGGCCACCGGCCACACCCTGTCCGATCCCAAAAAGCCCGTCATCGTGCCAGCCCCGGTCCTGCCGCCGCCCATGATCTCCTACGCCCTGGCTCCGGCCGAGAAGGGCGACGAGGACAAGGTCTTCGCGGCCATGTCCAAGCTTTTGGACGAGGACATCACGCTTTCCATCACCCGCGACGAGGAGACCGGCGACATCCTGCTTTCCGGCATGGGCCAGACCCACCTGGAGACGGCCGTGGAAAAGGCCCGCCGCCGTTTCAAGGTCAGCCCGGTGCTCAAAGCCCCCAAGATTCCCTACCGCGAATCGGTCAAGGGCAAGGTCGAGGTCCAGGGGCGCCACAAGAAGCAGACCGGCGGCCGGGGCCAGTTCGGCGACTGCTGGATCCGCATGGAAGGCCAGCCGCGCGGGGCGGGCTACGCGTTCGTGGACGCCATCGTCGGCGGGGCCATCCCGCGCCAGTACATCCCGGCCGTGGACAAGGGCGTGGTGGAGTCGGCCCATCGGGGCTACGTGGCCGGCTATCCCATGGTCGACTTCAAGGTGACGCTCTACGACGGCACCTTCCACACCGTCGATTCCTCGGAAATGGCCTTCAAGATCGCGGGGTCCATCGCCTTCAAGGCGGCCTGCGAAAAGCTCAAGATCTCGCTTCTGGAACCCATCGTGCTGGTGTCCGTCAGCTGCCCGGACGAGTACATGGGCGACATCATCGGCGACCTGTCCAGCCGCCGGGGCAAGGTGCTCGGTTCGGATTCCACCGGCGGCATCACCGAGATCCAGGCCCACGTGCCCATGGCCGAGATGCAGGAATACGCCAAGACACTCAGTTCCATGACCGGCGGCCAGGGGGCCTTCACCATGGCCTTTGACCACTACGAGGAGTGCCCGCCGCCGGTGGCCGAAAAAGTCATCGCCGAGAGCAAAAAGAAGGACGAGTAAAAGAAGTGGGGCGCCGCCCCACGCCCTGCCGGGGCTCTGCCCCGGACCCTGCCAGGGCTCTGCCCTGGACCCGCCGGGGGGGATTTTCCAGCCCCCCCGGACCCCCCCGATAGGGGCCGGCGGGCGCGATGACGCACGGCCGGCCCCGAAACAGGCCGTGGCCCGGATGACGACCAGGGCCTGCCCGGGGCGGCCGACGCGGCGCAAACCTTGAAGCGTTTTTTGGGAAGGAGGGGGTCCGGGGGGAGGGAACCCTTTTTTGCAAAAAAGGGTTCCCTCCCCCGGTTCCTCGTAGAGCATCACCACACATGGCCCATATTCTCCTTATCGACGACGACGCCATCCTGCGCGAGACTTTTGGCGGGCTGATGCGCCGGCTTGGCCATACCCTCGACTGGGCCGGGTCCCTGGAGGAGGGGCGGCTGGCGCTGGTGCATGGCCGGACCGACGTGGTGCTGCTCGATTTGCGGCTGCCGGACGGCTATGGCCTGGACATGATGCCCGAGATCCGGGCCGCGCCGGGTTCGCCGGAAGTGATCATCGTCACCGGCCAGGAGGACCCCGAGGGCGCGGCCCTGGCCATCAAGTCCGGGGCCTGGGACTACATCCAGAAGCCCTTGACCCCCCACCGCGTCACCCTGCCGCTGACCCGGGCCCTGGAGTACCGGGCCCAAAAGGCGGCCCGGCGTCCCCGGGCCGTGCTCAAGCGCGAGGCCATCGTCGGCGTGGGGCCGGCCATGGAGGCCTGCCTGGACCTGGTGGCCCAGGCGGCCGATTCCGACGCCTCGGTCCTCATCGCCGGCGAGACGGGCACGGGCAAGGAGCTTTTCGCCCGGGCCATCCACGTCAATTCGCCCCGGGCCAACAACAACTTCGTGGTGGTGGACTGCGCGGCCCTGCCCGAGACCCTGGTCGAGAGCGTCCTTTTCGGCCACGTGAAGGGGGCCTTCACCGGGGCGGACCGCGACCGGGACGGGCTTTTCAAGCTGGCCGATGGGGGAACGCTTTTTCTGGACGAGATCGGCGAGCTCTCCCCCGGCATCCAGAAGACCTTTTTGCGCGTGCTGCAAGACGGTCGGTTCCGGCCGGTCGGGTCCAAAAACGAACTGCAAAGCGATTTCCGGCTGGTCTCGGCCACCAACCGCGACCTGTCCGCCATGGCGGCAAGCGGCGTCTTTCGCGAGGACCTGCTCTACAGGCTGCGCACCATCGTCATCACCCTGCCCGCCCTGCGGCTTCGGGCCGAGGATATCAAGCCCCTGGCCATCCACTACATGAACCGGCTGTGCGAGCGGTACCGGCTGCCGACCAAGGGCTTTTCCGAGGAATTCTTTCAGGCCCTTGCCGCCTACACCTGGCCGGGCAACGTCCGGGAGCTGTGCAGCACCATGGAGCGGGTGCTCCTGCAGCACCGCACCGAGCCGGTGCTCTATCCCAAGCACCTGCCCGACGAGATCCGCATCCAGGTGCTCAAGGCCAGCGCCGGGTGCGAGCCGTCCGGGCCGGCCCCGGCCGAGGGGACCGAGGCCGGGGGCGTGCCGCCCTGGAAGGAATTTCGCCGGCAGGCACTGGACGAGGCCGAGCGGGGATATCTGCGCGAACTCCTGCGCGCCTCGGCCGGCAACGTCTCCCGGGCCGCCCGCCTAAGCGGCCTGTCGCCGTCGCGCCTCTACGACCTCTTTCGCAAGTACAACATGCCGACGCGGCCGTAGAGGATCAGGGCTCTGCCCCGGACCCCGCCGGGGGGGATCATCCCCCCCGGACCCCCTGGCCGGTCGTCGTCGGGCGGTCCTTCCCGGGCACGCGTGACGGGGGGGACCGGGGGGAATCATTCCCCCCGGCAGGTCCAGGGCAGCGCCCTGGCAGGGTCCGGGACAGCGTCCCGGCGGGGTCCGGGGCAGCGCCCCGGCGGGGGCTGGGGCGGGGCCCCAGCTTGCCAGCGGGGCCGGGGTCCCGTACCGTGGCCGCATGGACCAACCGACGCTGACGCTTCGAAACAACGAGGAACGACGCCTTCTCGCCGGACACCTGTGGGTGTTCAGCAACGAGGTGGATATCAAGAAAACCCCGCTGACCGGGTTCGCGCCCGGCCAGTCCGCCGTGGTCACGGCCTCGCGCGGCCGGCCGATCGGCGTGGCCACGGTCAACCCGGGCTCGCTCATCTGCGCCCGGATCATGGACCGCGATCCGCAGACGGTGATCGACACGGACTTCTTCCGAAGCCGCCTGCGCGACGCCCTGGCCCTTCGGGAACGCCTCTACGCCACGCCCCACTACCGGCTGCTTTTTTCCGAAGGCGACCACGTGCCGGGCCTGGTCCTCGACCGCTACGGCGACGTGGTGGTGGCCCAGCTGACCACGGCCGGCATGGACCGGCGGCGGGAGGAGATCGTGGCCGCCATCGTGGCCGAACTGGCGCCCAAGACCATTATCTTCCGCAACGATGCCACCATCCGCGATCTGGAAGGCCTGCCCCGGGATGTGGAGACCGTTTACGGCACGGCGCCGGACACCCTGACCATAAACGAGGACGGGGCGGTCTTCGAAGTGCCGGCCCTTTCCGGCCAGAAGACGGGCTGGTTCTACGACATGCGGGAAAACAGGACCCGGCTTTGCCGCCTGACGCCGGGCCGGACCGTGCTCGATCTCTTCGCCTACGCCGGGGCCTTTTCCGTGCGGGCCGCCCTGGCCGGGGCATCGGCAGTCACCTGCCTGGATTCCTCCGAGACGGCCTGCGCCATGGCCCGGGACAACGCCACCCGAAACGGGGTCGGGGGAAAGGTCGCGACCGTCAAGGCCGACGCGGCCGCCTTTCTGGAAGAGTGCGCCGCCTCCGGCCGGACCTTTGACGTGGTGAGCCTCGATCCGCCGGCCCTGGTCAAGCGCAAAAAGGACCTGGAGGCGGGACTGCGGGCCTACGAGCGCTTAAACCGCCTGGCCATGGACGTCCTGGCCGACGACGGCCTGCTCATGACCTGCTCGTGCTCCCAGCACGTGGACGCCTGGGAGCTGCGGCGGGTGGCCCTGCGCGCGGCCATGGCCGCCGGCCGGCGCGGCCAGATCCTGGAACAGGGCCATCAAGGCCCGGACCATCCGGCCCATCCGGCCATGGCCGAAACCGATTATCTCAAATCGTTCATCCTGCGGCTGCTGCGTCCCTAGGGCCGCGTCCATGGAAAAGGCACAGGCTTTTCTATGAGTAATATTGAGTAATGACTGATTGTCCTTGAAAATACCGGCGCATTTGTAGGGTCGCAACACGAGACAGCGCCTGACGCCCGCCATGACAAGACCCCGGCCGCCGGTATTCCCGGCCGGCCGGGGTTTTCGTTTTCCGGCCCGCCGAAGAAAGGGAGGGGGACATGGAAAAAAGCGAGAAACACCTTGCCACGGGCCGTGTGCCCATCTATTAAGGAAACATAGGGAAAACCGGTTTCCCCCTTGTGTTCCTCTTTACCACCGGAGGTCGCCTATGCTGTCCTGGACCATCACGTTCCTGGTCATCGCCCTGATCGCGGGCGTTCTGGGCTTTACCGGCGTTGCCCGCACGGCAACCGGCATCGCCAAAATCCTGTTCTTCCTGTTCCTGATCCTTTTCGTCGCATCCCTGTTGTTCCGGGGTTTCTAGGACGCATACAAGACGGCCACGGGGCCGCGCGACCGGCAGTCAGGCCGGCGCGCGGCCCCGTGGCCGTCTTTCCCTGGCAGCCGGGCCCGCCCGGGCCCGGCTCCGATCTCCCTATTCCGCCACGGGGGCGGGGGCCGACTGGCCGGGCCTGGCCGGGGCGGCCGCCTGCCACAGGGCTTCGAGCACCGCGTCCACGCCCTGGCCGGTCTTGGCGGACATGAAAAGGACCGTCTGGCCGGTGGCGGCCACGGCCGCCTGGCGCTCGGCCAAATCCTCCGGGGTGAGGAGGTCGATCTTGTTGACCACCCGGATTTGGGGCCGCTCGGCCAGGGCCGGGTCGAAGCGGCGCAGCTCCTCGTCCACCACGCCAAAGGCCTCGAACACCCCTTCGGGCGAGGCGTCCTCGGCCGAAACCACGTGCAGGAGCACCCGGGTCCGCTCGACGTGGCGCAGGAACCGGTGCCCGAGGCCGTGGCCCAGGTGGGCGCCCTCGATAAGCCCCGGGATGTCGGCCAGAACCAGCCGCGTGCCGTAGTCGTCCTCGATGACGCCGAGGTTCGGGGTGAGCGTGGTGAAGGGATAGGCCGCGATCTTGGGCCTGGCCCGGGACACGGCCGCGATGAAGGTGGACTTGCCGGCATTGGGGAGGCCGATGATGCCGACGTCGGCCAGGACCTTGAGCACCAGCCGGATGCGCCGTTCCTCGCCGGACTCGCCGGGCTGGGCGAACCGCGGGGTGCGCATGGTGGAAGAGGCGAAGTGCAGGTTGCCCTTGCCACCTCGGCCGCCCTTGCAGGCGACATAGGTCTGGCCCGGCTCGGTCAGGTCGACCAAAAGCTCCGGGTCGCCCGCCTCCTCGACGGCCTCGCCGAAACCCTCGGGCTCGGACGGGGCGGGCAGGCCGTCGGGAGTCTCGGCGTCGTCCAGGTTTTCGGCCTCCCCGAGCTCCTCGGCCTCGGCATAGGCCTCGGCCGCTTCCCACTCCTCGACCGCGTCCGATTCCCGGGCCCCGGACAGGTGTTCGGCCTCGGCCAGTTCTGCGGCCTCGGGCCGGCCGTAGGTTTCCGTGCCAAGGGCCGGCAGTTCGTAGAGCTCGGTGCCGACCGGCACGTCGATGATCAGGTCTTCGGCGGCCTTGCCGTGCTTTTGCCGGCCCTTGCCGCCGTCGCCGCCTTTGGCCTCGTAGATGCGGCGCAGGCGCAGGTCGTAAAGGGTGAGCAGGTCCGGGTCGGCCCGGAAGACGACGTCCCCGCCCTTGCCGCCGTCGCCGCCGTCCGGGCCGCCCCTGGGAATGAATTTCTCGCGGCGAAACGACACCGCGCCGCGTCCGCCCTTGCCCGAGCGGACCACAATCCAGGCTTCGTCGACAAAACGCATGGAACCTCCGGTATGGCCGGGGCCTGCCGTCCTTCCGCCGGTGCGGCGAACGGGAGTCCCCGGGCGCAGGGCGTTTGGGCCCTGGTGAAAACGCATGGGATGGGCCGGCCCGGGCAGCCGGGCGGCCTGTCCGGCCGGGAGCGGCGCGGACAGGGAAGCCCGTCTTTCGTCCGTGCCGGGCGTGCGGACGCGCGCGTCGGGCGCGGGCCGCTTTCGGGACATGGTACCCGATTTTCCGGGCCGTGGCGAGGTGCGGGTTGGCTTGCCCGCGGCCGGGCGCAATCCGGTCGGACGCCGGAACGCCGGCGTGTCTCCCAAAGAAAAGGGGGGCTCTGTGGGAGCCCCCGCGCAGGAGATGAAGGAGAGGTCAGAACAATAGGGAGGTATTGTCTGCTCTGCCTGGCCTTATTCCAAGATCCGTGCCACGCAAACGGGGTTTCTCCAGAATTATTTGATTAATTATTCTAAATATATAGAAAACAGCTAGGCCAGCAAAGTCGGGGCGGGCAGGAATCGTGTTCCGGTATTACGGTAAAAAAGGAAATAATTACGGAAAAAGACGACAGCTCGGCCGCTCCCCGCCCGAACGGGGGGATGTACGGGAAGCGCGACCGATTGCCAAGCCCAAAACAACGCGGCCGGTCCGCAATCCCGGTTTACCGCAGGACCGGCCGCAGCACCCGGTCGAGTACACCCTGGACCTTGGAAATGGCCACCCCGTAGTTGGTGACCGGCACCCCGCGCCGCACGCACTCCTTGATGCGACGGAGCATCTCCATGCGGCCGAGCATGCAGGAGCCGCAGTGGATGACCAGGGCGAACCGTTCCAGGTCATCGGGGAAGTCGTGGCCGGCGTGCATCTCGAAATGCAGGTCCCGGCCCGTGTATTGGCCGATCCAGCGGGGGATCTTGACCCGGCCGATGTCGTCGGCCTGGACGTGGTGGGAGCAGGCCTCGGCCATGAGCACCGTGTCGCCGTCCCGGAGTTTGTCGATGGCTTGGGCCCCGGCGGCCAGCGTCGGCAGGTCGCCCTTGTAGCGGGCGAACAGCGTGGAAAAGGTGGTGAGCGGCACGTCGTCCGGCACGTCGCCCGAGACCTTGAGGATGACCTGCGAGTCCGTGACCACCAGGGCCGGCGGCCGGCGGAGGTTTCCTAGCGCCGCCTCCAGTTCGCGCTCCTTGACCGTCACGGCCACGGCGTCGCCGTCGAGGATCTCGCGCAGGACCTGGACCTGCGGCAGGATCAGCCGGCCCTTGGGCGCGGCCAGGTCGATGGGCACCACGCAGACCACCGTGTCGCCCTCGCCAAAAAGGTCGCCGGCCAGGACCGGCTCGCGCAGGGCCTCGGCCGGGGCAAGGGTCATTATCGCCTCCTTGACCGCGACGGCCCCCTGGCCCGTGGCCGCGCTGGCCTCGGCCGTGCGGATGCCTTGGTCCCGGCACCAGGCCAGGTCCGAGGCCGGGGGCGAAGCCAGGTCGGTCTTGTTGAAGACGACCAGAAACGGGACGTCCAGCCGGCGGATGTCCGCGATGACGGCCCGCTCGGCTTCGGTCAGGCCCGGGCCGGCCTCGGCCACCACCACGGCGATGTCCGTGCGCCACAGGACCTTTTTCGTGGCCGCCATGCGCAGGGCCCCCAGCTCGCCCGTATCGTCCAGGCCGGCCGTGTCGTAGAAGGTGACCGGCCCGAGCGGCAACAGTTCGTAGGCCTTGGCCACGGGATCGGTGGTGGTGCCGGCCACATCCGAGACGATGGCCACATCCTGGCCGGTCATGGCGTTAAGAAGCGACGACTTGCCGGCGTTGGTGCGGCCGACCAGGGTGATGACGAGCCGGACCCCGCGCGGGGCCTTGGTTTCGGAGGCTTCAGCCATGGTGTTTCCTTTTGGAGTTGCCGCGGGCCGTGGACGGCACGAGGCCGACCCGTTCGATGGCCCGGCGCACGGCCGCGACGCGTGCGGCCGCGTCGGCCCGAAAGGCGTTTTTCCCGGGATAGATGGCGTAATCGCCGCTGACCGTTTCCGGGGTCAACGACGGCATGACCACGTTGGCCCCGACGGTCAGGCCCTGCTCCCTAGCCCCGTCGCGCAGGGCGTTCAGGGCCGAGGTGGAGGGGATGTTGGCCAGGGGGTTTAACAGCCGCAGGATGGCCATGGCCCGAAAGGCCGTCAGGATCGATCCGGAGGCCTCGTCGCCGTAGGGCGTGTCCGGGTTCGGCACAAAGGGCCCGACGGCCAGCATGTCCAGGTCCAGATCGGACAGGCGGATGAGATCCTTGGCCAGGATTTCCGGCGTCATGCCCGGCAGGTCGGTGATGAGGCCCGAGCCGACCTCGTAGCCGGCCTTCTTGAGGGCCTCGATGCGCGAGAGCCGGTCGGAAAGGAGCAGGCCCGGCCGGCAGCGGGCATAGAGGGCCTCGTCGAAGGTCTCGACCTTGAGCAGATACCGGTTGGCCCCGAGGGCATGCCAGTAGGCGAAATCGGCCTCGGGCCGGTCGCCGAGCGACAGGGTCACGGCCACGTCGGCGATCTCCCGGGCCCCGGTCACGATCCGGCCGATGTCCTCCCGGGTGTAGGCGAAGTCGTCGCCCGACTGGACCACCACCGTGCCGAGCTGCAGGTCCCGGGCCAGGCCCACGCAGGCCAGGATGTCGGGCACGTCCAGGCGGTAGCGGGAAAGCCGCCTGTTGCCGCGGCGCAGGCCGCAGTAGCGGCAGTTTTTCTCGCAGTGGTTGGAGAATTCGATGACCCCGCGAAGGAACACCTCGTTGCCGAAGTTCTGCCGGGTCAGGGCGTCGGCGGCGGAAAAAAGGCCCGGGTCGTCGGCCCCGGCGAGCAGCTGCGTGATTTCGGATGGGCGCATGGGGACTCCGGGTTGGTCAGGCCAGCCGGCGGGCGGCGGTCCGGGCGGCCACGCATTCGCAGACCAGCCGGTAGGCGCCGACGGCGGCGGGGGGCAGGCCGTCCGGGCCGGCCCCGGTTTCGGCCCGGTCCAGCAGGTCGGCCACGTCGGCCGTGACGGCGAGCCACAGGCCGAGGGGGGCCGGGACCGGGCCGTGGAGGTAGTGGCCGGCCAGCACGGTGTCCCCGACGAGGAGGATCGGGGCCAGGGGCAGGGCGGCGGTCAGGTAGAGCCGGACCTTCTGGGGGTGGCGCGAGGCCAGGGTGTCCAGGAAGGCGGCCGAGGCCGCGAACTCCCGCTGCAGGGTCGCGGCCGGCATGTCCTGGCGCAGGACCCCCCGAAACTCGTCCCACCAGTCCGCCCCGGTCCGGGGATCGAGGGAGACGATGTCGCACCGCTCGAACTCCGGCCGGGCCATGGCCACGTCCAGGGCGTCGATCATGGCCCGGTCGCGGGCGAAATTGGAATAGAGGGCGGCGTGGAAAAAGAGCCGGTCCGCCCCGGCCACCAGCCCGGGCAGGCCAACCCCGGCCAGCCCCGCCAGGACCCGCACCCCGGTATTTTCCTGTTCCCTATTCATTCCCACCCCCTTTCTCCCCCTTCCAGGGGGTCCGGGGGGGATGATCCCCCCCGGCCGCCGGAGGCATCCCCCTTTTCTCCCTCCGCTTGCCGCAGGCAGGCATAGTCTTGCGTCTCATATCCGAGCTTGCGCATCCTCTTGGGCGCGAGGAGCGCGGCGGCGTCTTCGGGCGCGAGCATCCCCTTGGCGGCGAGGTGTTCGGCCAGGGGCCGGCCGGCGGCGTCGGCTTCGGCCAGGAGCCGGGAGACGGCCGCGTAGCCGAGGGCCGGCACGAGCACCGTGGCCAGGGCGTGGCTTTTTTCCACCAGCTCCCGGCAGCGGGCTTCGCCCGCCGTGATGCCGGCCAGGCACTTGTCCGTGAAAAGGCGCGCCGCCTGGACGAGGAGGCGCAGCGACTCCAGGAGGCTGTGGGCGAGAAGCGGCATGAACTGGTTGATCTGGAGCTGGCCGAGGCCCGCGGCCAGGGTCAGGGCCTGATGGTTGGCCATGACGCGAAGGGCCACCTGGCCCACGCATTCCGGGATGACCGGGTTGACCTTGCCGGGCATGATGGACGACCCGGCCTGCAAGGCGGGCAGGGTGATCTCGCCGATGCCGGTGGCCGGGCCGCTGGCCAGAAGCCGCAGGTCCGAGGAGATTTTGAGCAGATTGGCGGCAAAGGCCGAGAGGATGCCCGAAACCTCGACGAACGGGTCGGCGTTGGCCGTGGCGTCGATCAGATTTTCGGCCCGGGACACCGGCAGGCCGGTCAGGGTGCGCAGGTGTTCGGCGGCCCGGAAAATGAAATCGCGCGGCGCACCCAGGCCCGTGCCGATGGCCGTGCCGCCAAGGGGCACCTGCTTGATCCGCTCGCGGCATTTGAAGATGCGCCACCGGTCACGTGAGAGGGCTTCGGCAAAGGCCCCGAATTCCATGCCGAGCGTCAGGGGCACGGCGTCCATGAGCTCGGTGCGGCCGACCTTGACCACGTGGGCAAAGGCCGCCTCCTTGGTCTGGAAGGCCTCCTGGAGCCGGGCCGTTTCGGCTTCGAGGTCTTTCAAGAGCCACAGCGCGGCCACGCGAAGGGCCGTGGGAAAGGTGTCGTTGGTCGATTGGTGGAGGTTCACGTGGCCAAGCGGCGAAAGAAAGGCGTAGTCCCCGGGGGCCCGGCCCAGAAGCTCCAAGGCCCGGTTGGCCACCACCTCGTTGACGTTCATGTTGGTGGAGGTGCCGGCCCCGCCCTGGAAGGGATCGACCGGAAACTGGGCGTCGTGCCGGCCGTCGGCCACTTCCCGGCAGGCGGCCACGATGGCCTCGGCCCGCAGGGCGTCGAGGTGGCCGGTCTCCTGGTTGGCCAGGGCGCAGGCCGCCTTGACCAGGGCGAAGGCGCGGAGGAATTCCGGAAAAAGACGCTGGCCGGAGACGGGAAAATTCTCGACCGCCCGAAGCGTGTGGATGCCGTATAGGGCGCCCTCGGGGAGCGGCTTCGCTCCCAGGGCATCGCTTTCCTGTCGCATGAAGCCTGCTCCCCGAATGGCGACCCGATGCGCGCACGAGTCACCGGACCATCCGGCTCCCCGCGAACGCTGCGGCGGCATCGGTAACACGAATCGTCAGAAAGATCATTGCCTCCGGCGGCTGGGGCGCTGCCCCAGACCCCGCCGGGGCGCTGCCCCGGACCCCGCCGGAGGCGCTGCCCCGGACCCCGCCAGGGCGCCGCCCTGGACCCGCCGGGGGGAATGATTCCCCCCGGACCCCCCCGATGGTGGGGCCGGGACGGGTGCGGCGTAGGTCCGAGAGGGGGGACGGACGCCGCATCGATTCCGGCCCCACCAGCGTTTGGACGCATCGGGGGACACGAGGAGAAACAGTTCAAAGAGCGTACCCCGTCCCCCTTTCGGGGGGTCCGGGGGGGATGATCCCCCCCGGTGGGGTGGGTCTGGGAGGGGCAAAGCCCCTCCCAATTCTTATAACCGCTGGCGCTTGAAGTAGTGGGTGTGGAGCAGGTGGTGCGACTTCTCGGACAGCGGCTTGCCGAGGAACTTCTCGTAGAGTTCGATAATGTAGGGGTTCTGGTGCGACTTGCGCAGCGGCTTGCCCGCGTCCTCGTCGTAGAGGACCTGGGTGCGCAGCTTTAAGAGTTCCACGTCGCCGTGGTGGTACGGCTGTCCGCCGCCGCCGATGCAGCCGCCCGGGCAGGCCATGACCTCGATGGCGTGGAAGGTCTCGCCTTCGCGCACGCGCTCCAGCAGCTTTCTGGCATTGCCGAGGCCGTGGGCCACGCCGATGACCAGCTCGTGGGGGCCGACCTTGACCACGGCCCGCTTGACGCCTTCCATGCCGCGCACGCTTTCGAACTCGACCTTTTCCAGGGTCTCGCCGGTGGCCAGTTCGTAGGCGGTGCGAAGGGCGGCCTCGATGACGCCGCCGGTGACGCCGAAGATCGGGGCGGCACCCGTGGACGCGCCGAGCGGGGCGTCGAAGTCCTCGTCGGGCAGACCGGCGAAGTCGATGTTCATGAGCTTGATCAGCCGGGCCAGTTCGCGGGTGGAGATGACGACGTCCACGTCCGGGTTGCCGTCCACGGCGAATTCCGGCCGGGCCCGCTCATACTTCTTGGCCAGGCAGGGCATGACCGAGACCACGACCAGCTTGTCCCGCGGGATGCCGAGGAGGTCGGCGTAGTAGGTCTTGGCAATGGCGCCGAACATCTGCTGGGGCGACTTGGCGGTGGAGGGCACGTCGAGCATGTCCGGGAACTGGTGTTCGAAGAACTTGACCCAGCCCGGGCAGCAGGAGGTGAGGATCGGGAGCTTGGCCGTCTGGTCGCCGTTTAAGTGGCGGGTCAGGCGGTCCAGGAATTCCGAACCCTCTTCCATGATGGTCAGGTCGGCGGCGAAGTCGGTGTCGAAGATGTGGTCGAAGCCGAGGCGGCGAAGGGCGGCGGCCATCTTGCCCGTGACCGAGGTGCCCGGCGCGATGCCGAGGTCCTCGCCGAGGGCGGCGCGCACGGCCGGAGCGGTCTGGACGATGACCACCTTGTCCGGGTTGGCCAGGGCGTCGAGGACTTCCCGGGTGTGGTCGTGCTCGACCAGGGCGCCGACCGGGCACACGGCCACGCACTGGCCGCAGTTGGTGCACACGGTGTCGGCCAGGTTCATCTCGAAGGCCGGGGCGACCACGGCGGTGAAGCCGCGGTTGACGCCGGAGAGCACGCCGCAGGTCTGGACGACGTTGCACATGGTCTCGCAGCGGCGGCACATGATGCACTTATCCATGTCGCGGATGATCGAGGGGGAGATGTCTTTGCGGTAGTGGGACATCTCGCCGCCGTCGTAGGGAGACTCGCGCACGCCGAAGCGTTCGGCCAGGGTCTGGAGCTCGCACTCGCCGGACTTGGCGCACACGAGGCAGTCCTTGGGGTGGTCGGACAGCAGGAGTTCGAGCACCGTGCGGCGGGCATTGAGGACGCGCAGCGTGTTGGTCTTGACCACCATGCCCTCGGACACGGGGGTGGCGCAGGCCGGGGCCAGGTTGCGCCGGCCCTGGACCTCGACGACGCAGATGCGGCAGGAGGCGCCCTTGTTGTTGATGCGCAGATCCTCAAGATTGAGGTAGCACAAGGTCGGGATATCGATATCCAGCTTTCTGGCGGCGTCCAGAATGGTGCTGTCGGCCGGCACGGACGTCGTCTTGCCGTCTATGGTTATTGTCATCATGGACATTGCGGACCTCCTTGATCCTTATATCTTGATGATGGAGTCGAATTTGCACTTGTCGTAGCAGGCGCCGCACTTGATGCACTTGGTGGCGTCGATGGTATGCGGCTGCTTCTTCGTGCCGGAGATGCACTCCACCGGGCAGACCTTGGTGCACAGGGTGCAACCGGTGCACTTGGCGGGATCGATGGTGTAGGTCAGCATGGCCGTGCAGACGTGGGCCGGACACTTCTTGTCCTGGACGTGGGCCGCGTACTCGTGGCCGAAGGTGTCCATGGTCGAGAGAATGGGGTTCGGCATGGTCTGGCCAAGGCCGCAAAGCGCCGTGTCCTTGATGACCTCGGACAGGGACTTGAGCCTGTCGAGATCGGCCTGGGTGCCCTTGCCCTTGGTGATCTTGTCCAGGATCTCGTAGAGGCGCTTGGAACCGACGCGGCAGGGCGTGCACTTGCCGCAGGTCTCGTCCATGGTGAAGTCGAGGAAGAACTTGGCGATGGACACCATGCAATCGTCCTCGTCCATGACGACCATGCCGCCGGAACCCATCATGGACTTGCGCGCGATCAGCGACTCGTAGTCGATGGCCACGTCGAGGTCCTTGTAGGACAGGGCCCCGCCCGAGGGGCCGCCGGTCTGCACGGCCTTGAAGGCCTTGCCGTCCGGGCAGCCGCCGCCGATGTCGAAGATGACCTCGCGCAGGGTGATGCCCATGGGCACTTCGATCAGGCCCACGTTCTGGATCTTGCCGGCCAGGGCGAAGACCTTGGTGCCCTTGGTGGTGGCGGTGCCGATGCCGGCGAACCAGTCGGCGCCGTTCAGGATGATGGCGGGCACGTTGGCGAAGGTCTCGACGTTGTTGACGATGGTCGGCTTTTCCCAATAGCCGGACTGGGCCGGGAAGGGCGGCTTGCTGACGGGCTCGCCGCGCTGGCCTTCCATGGACCGGATAAGGGCCGTTTCCTCGCCGCAGACGAAGGCGCCGGCCCCGTACTTGATTTCGATGTCGAAATCAAAGCCCGAGCCGAAGATGTTGGTGCCAAGGAGCCCGTAGTCCCGGGCGTCGTCGATGGCCTTTTTCAGGCGCTTTATTGCCAGCGGATACTCGGCCCGGATGTAGACCGTGCCCACGGTGGCGCCGATGGCATAGCCGCCGATGGCCATGGCCTCGACCACGGAGTGGGGGTCGCCCTCGAGGACGGCGCGGTCCATGAATGCGCCGGGGTCGCCTTCGTCGGCGTTGCAGACCATGTATTTCTGGTCCGCGGCGTTGGCCAGGGCGATGCCCCACTTGACGCCGGTGGGGAAGCCGCCGCCGCCCCGGCCGCGAAGCCCGGAGCGTTTGATCAGGTCCACCACGTCGGCCGGGCTCATGGTCAGGACCTTGGCCAGGCCCTCGTAGCCGCGCAGGGCGATGTAATCGTCGATATTTTCGGGATCGATGAAGCCGCAGTTGCGGGTGGCGATCCGAAGCTGCTTTTTCTGGGTGGTCGTCGCTGCCATATCGTCGTCTCCCGGTAGGTTTTTTACAGGACTACCCGTTCGTAGTTGACGGGGATGATTCCCTCCACCGGTTCGCCGCGCATGACGTACTCGGTGATCAGTTCCCGGGCCTTGGTTTCATCGACCCCGCCAAACACCACCGGGGCCTTGCCCGGCAGCGTGATCTCCACGGTCGGTTCGGCGTAGCAGTAGGTCATGCAGCCCGACTGCATGAATTCCACCCCGGTCAGGCCGTTTTGGGCCACCTCGTCCTGCATGGCCTCCAGGGCGGTCCTGCCGCCGGCGGCGATGGAACAGGTGGCCAGCGACACGTTGATGATGGTCTTGCCGTTCTTGGCGGCCTTGCGGTCCAGGATCTCCTGACGCTTGACCTTTAATTCGTCGAGGGTCTTTATGGTGCTCATGAAGCGCTCCTTGGCTGTCTGGCTGTCGTTGCGGCCTCCCCGGCCCGTCCGGCCGGGGCAGAGGGGGCCTGCCTAGTAGTCGGCCAGGATCTTTTTCACCTGGCCGGCGGTGACGTTGCCATAGACCTTCTCCCCGACCATGACGATGGGAGCCAGGGCGCAGCCGCCGACGCAACGCAGGGTGTCGATGGAGAACTTGCCGTCAGGGGTGACGTCGCCGATGTCGATCTTGAGCTGTTCCTTGAAGGCCCGCACGACCTTGTCCGCGCCCTTGACGAAGCAGGCGGTGCCCATGCACACGGAAATGGGGTGCTTGCCCTTGGGGACCATGGTGAAAAAGGTGTAGAAGCTGACCACGCCGTAGACCTGGGCCAGCGGCACTTCCATGTAGTCGGCCACGAACTGCTGCACTTCGATGGGCAGGTAGCCGAAGACGCTCTGGGCTTTGTGGAGCACGGTGACCAGATGGCCTTGCTTCTGGGGCAGGGCCTCGATGAACTGGACGACTTCCCGGTACAGCGGCTGGGGCAGCACGGCCTGGTCCGGCACCCGGCATTCTCCGACCGCTTGACAAGTTGAGTTTTGCATACGGAAGCACCTCTCCTTGTGGCATTTTTGAAGTTCCTGGAAAGCGATGTCCGCGCCTGCCGCCAAGAAAGCCTCTCCCGGTGCGGTGGACGTGGTCGCGCGGCCTCGCCGTCATTTCCTGCCCCCCTGACTTTGTGATTATTTTCACAATCTAGGGGGGCTTACTTCCATCGGTTTGCCCAGCCTCGGCTTCGGCTGGACAAAGCCGTGTGTTCCCTAATCTGCCCCCCAGGCAGCAAATTCCGGGCCAACTATAAAAACGGAATAATTTCAGTGCGTTGTATTTTTCGGCTGGAATGGCGGTCCGGCTGCGGAGGCCGGACGGGACATCGGTGGGCGGGAGAGGCGGCGGAGACTTGGCGAGTGATTTTAAAAAGCCTTTAAAATCAGGTGTCTTGAAAGAGAAAAGACAAAGTGCGCTAGCCGGCGGGAAAAAATGGGTCAAAATGCTCCCCCTCCCGGGCGGCCCAGGCTTCTGTTTGCAGCCGTCTGCACGGTATTGGGTTTTCAGGTCCATCGTAGCATAAACGTCTTGGAAATGCATCCCCCTTTTCGGGCGAACGCGGCCTGGGCGGGCCGGCGCGAAGGCCGGCGGCGGCGCTTGGAACGGGAAGGGGGCAGGCGTGGCGGGAAAGGAAGGGACTCCGGCCATCCCGGCAGGGCCGGGACGGCCGGGGCTTAGGCCAGCATGTCGTCGATGAGCTGGCGCAGGTCGGCGGCCTGGCCGGTCAGCCGGGCCACGGCCGTGTCCGATTCCTCCATGGCCGCGGCCGTGTCGAGGGAGATGCGGTGGATCGATTCCACGGTGCGGGCGATCTCCTCGGTCACGGCCGACTGCTCGTCGGCCGCCGTGGCAATGGCCTGGACCTGGTCGGCCGAGGCCGTGACCAGGCCGACGATGCCGGAGAGGGCCTCCCCGGACCGGCGGGCCAGGGTGTCGGCCGCCTCGATGGCCGTGGCCGTTTCCTGGACGCTGACCACGTGCTCCCGGGTGCCGCATTGGATGGCGGTGACGGCCTGCTCCACCTCCTTGGTCGCGGTCATGGTCTTTTCGGCCAGCTTTCGGACCTCGTCGGCCACCACGGCGAAGCCCCGGCCGGCGTCCCCGGCCCGGGCCGCCTCGATGGCGGCGTTTAAGGCCAGCAGGTTGGTCTGGTCCGCGATGTCGGAGATGACGTTGATGATGGCGCCAATGCCTTGGGCCTCCTGGCCAAGGGCCGTGATGTCCTCGCGCAGGGCCCCGGCCTTGTCCCGGATCCGGCTGATCAGGGTCACGAGTTCGAGCACGGTCCTGGACCCGTCTGCGGCCTTTTGCCGGGCGTCCGTGGCCGTGTCCGCGGCCGCGGCCGCGTTTTTGGCCACCTCCATGACCACGGTGTTCATTTCGCCGATGGCCAGCGTGGTCTCCTGGGCCGCGTCCTTCTGGGTCCTGGCCCCGCCGAGGGCGAGACGGACCTTTTCGTAGAGCGCCTCCCCGGTCTGGCCCAGGTTGGCCAGCACGCCTTCCAGGGTGTGGGCGGCGGCCACCGCTCCCTCGCGCCGGGCGGCGATGGCCCCCTCCCGGGCCGACTCGGCCTCGGCCAGGCAGGTTCCGGCCCGCTCGGCCTCGCTGGCCGCCTCGCGGGTCTTCTGGTCGGCCTCGAGGATCTTCCGCTTGAGGTTGTCGACCAGGGTGCACAGGGCGTTGGCCAGGGTGGTGATTTCGTCCATGCGGCCGCCTGTCATCCTCCGGTCCACCCGCTTGTGGATCTCCAGGCAGGCGTCCATGTCGCCCGTGGCGATGCGTTCGCTGTGCGATGACAGAAAGGCCAGCCGGTCGATGATGGACCGCTTCATGAAAAACCACAGCGCGGCCACGAGTGCCGCCAGTCCGGCCAGGGAGAGCAGGCCCGCCTTGACCTGCGTGTTCCGCAGGGCCGCCATCTCCGGAGACACGTCCTCGGCGGTCACCAGGGCCCCGAGGACGGCCCGGCTGGCGCCGTGGCAGTGGTGGCACTCGGGCGCGTTCTTGACCGCCCGGATGGTGAGGAAGGTCGGCCGGCCGGCCACGTCTTCCAGGCTGTCGGCGTCCTGGCCCTGGCCGAGGGCCTGGTCCAGGAGCGCGGCCAGGCCCGGGTCGGCCACGGTGTCGGTCAGCCGCCGGCCCAGGGCGGCCGGGTCCGTGCCGTAGGTCACCGACCCTCGGAAGTCGGTCAGAAAGACCCGGGACTTGTCGCCGGCGGCGGCGATCTTGGCGAACTGGGCCGTGGTCCCCTCGTTGTCGCCAAGGACCATGGGTTCGTTGACCACCAGGGAGGTGAGGGTGGCCGCGCGCATGGCCGCCTCCCGGGTGCGGCCCACGGCCATGTCGTGCTGCCACAGGGCGTTGGCCGCGAAAAGCCCGGCCAGGGTGGCGGTGACGACGAGGCTGACGAGGAGGAGCGCCTTGGCGCCGAGGGAATGGGTGCGTTTGGACATGGTGCGTCTCCCGGGCGGATCGGGTCCTGGTGGCGGTTGGGATGGCCGGCCCTGGTCGTCTCGGCCCCGGCGGCGGCGGCCGGAAACGCCGCCGGGCCTGGACGTCCGCGTCAGTGGGCCCCGGCCCGCAGGAGCGGCTTGAAGCCGAAGGCGCGGACCCGGGTGGCGTTGTGGCACCCCTGGCAGTCGGCCACGGAAAGCTTGCCCTTGATGGCTGCCGGATCGCCGGTGGCGGCGTGGACCGAGCCCGGGCCGTGGCAGACCTCGCAGCCGGCGTCGGCCAGCTCCGGCGTGGCCGAAAGGCTCGTGAAGCCGCCGGGCCGGCCGTAGCCCGTGGCATGGCAGGCAAAGCAGCCGGCCAGCTCCTCCGGGGTCAGGCTTTTGGCCATGAGCCTGACACTCCGGGACGAATGGGCCTTTTTGGAATGCTTGCTGTAGGCGTCGTACTCGGCGGCGTGGCACCCGGCGCAGGCGGCGTTGCCGACATAGCGGGCCTCGTCGCACCGGCCCTCGCCGGCAAACCGGAAGCAACAAACGGCCAGGGTCGCGGCCAGAACGCGGAAAACGGATCGCCATGCCATGTCCGTGCTCCTTGGGGCGGCGAAGCGGGGCGGCCGGCAAAGAGGCGGCCCGCGCCTCGCTTGCGGTGGAAACCCGCGCGTTCCTGGCCGGGGCCGGGGTCACGCGGGGCGGTTGTTTTCGTGATAACCAAGAGCAAGATGCATACCGGAAGCCCGGTTTCGGCCGCGTTTGGCGGCAGGCGGGCCAGGGGCGGGCAGGGGGCGGGGACGCGGCGCGGCGGCCGGCTTTAGAGGGCCGTAAATACTGAATATATTCTTGCGATGGGTCCGGAGGCGGCGAGGGGGCCGGGGACAACGGCCGGGGAGCCGGGCCGCGGGCCGGGAAGGGCGGGGGGCGGGGTGTGACCTTTTGCCTCAAACCCGCCGCCATGGTGGGTCAGATGATATTGTACTCGCGGATCTTGCGGTAGAGCGTCTTGCGGGAGATGCCAAGGGCGGTGGCGGCCAGGGTCCGGTTGTTGCCGAAGCAGGCCAGGACCTTGCCGATGTGCTCGCGTTCCACGGCCTCAAGCGACAGGAAGTCGTGGTCGCCCTCGGCCTGGAGCGAAAGCTCGCGGGGCAGGGCGTTTTCCGTGATGACCCCGGCCTCGGACAGGATGACCCCGCGTTCGATGACGTTTCGAAGCTCCCGGATGTTGCCGGGCCACTGGTAGTTGATGAGGCACGACATGGCCCGGTCGGAAATGCGGTAGGTGCCGCCGGCCTGAACCCGGTCCAGGAAATAATCGACCAGCAGCGGGATGTCCTCCTTGCGTTCGCGCAGGGGAGGCAGCTCGATGTTGAAGACGTTGATGCGGTGGAAAAGGGCCTCGTGGAACCGGCCGGCCTCGGCCTCCTTGGCCAGGTTGCGGTTGGTGGCGAAAAGCAGGCGCAGGTCGGTGGTCCGCTCGTCCTTGTCCCCGACCCGGCGGTAGGTCTTGTTCTCGAGGGTGCGCAGGAGCGAGGCCTGGACCTCCATGGGCAGCTCGCCGATCTCGTCGAGAAAAAGCGTGCCCTTGTTGGCAAAGGTCATGAGCCCTTCGCGGTTCTCGGTGGCCCCGGTGAAGGCGCCCTTGACGTAGCCGAAGAGTTCGCTACGGGCCAGCTCCTTTTGCAGGGTGGCGCAGTTCTTTATGACATACGGCTTGTCGGCCCGGCGGGACAGGGCCTGGATGGCCGTGGCCGCCACCTCCTTGCCGGACCCGGATTCGCCGGTAATGAGGACCGGCACGTCGGTGGGGGCGACTTTTTCGATGAGAAACCGGATCTGCTTGACCGCCGCCGAGTTGCCGACGATCTGCTGGGGCTGGTTCCGGCTCTGGGCGTGTTTGAGCTGGCGGTTCTCGAACCGCAGGCAGGCCCGCTGGTAGGCCCGCTCGACGATGAGCTCCAGCTCCTCGAGGTTGAACGGCTTGGTGATGTAGTCGTAGGCCCCGAGCTTCATGGCCTCGACCGCGCTGTCGATGTTGCCGTGACCGGTGATGATGATGACCTCGACGTCGGGCATGTGCTGGCGGATTTCGACCAGGAGGTCGAGGCCGTCGGCGTCGGGCAGGCGCAGGTCGAGGACCACCACTTCGTAGGTGTTGCGCCGGGTCATCTCGCGGGCCTGGTGGGCGGTTTCCGCGGCCGTGACCGTGCGGGCCGGGGAGGACAGCTCCTTTTTGAGCAACTTGCCGATGGAGGGCTCGTCGTCAACCACCAAAACGGAATAGGGGCTGGTCACGATGTTTTATCCGGATTGACCGGGAACTTCACGGTGAAGACCGCGCCCTGGCCGGGCTGGCTTTTGACCGTGATGTCCCCGTGGTGTTTCTGGACGATGGACATGCATGTGGAGAGGCCGATGCCGATGCCCTTGCCCGCCCGTTTGGTGGTGAAAAAGGGTTCGAAGAGCTTGTCCATGTGTTCGGCCCGGATGCCGTAGCCCGAGTCTTCCACGGACAGGCAGACCGACTCCGGGACGGACTGGAAGGTGGTGATGACGATGCGGCCGGGCCCGGCGATGGCGTCCATGGCGTTGACGAGGAGGTTCAGCATCACCTGCTTGATCTGGTGTTCGTCGCCGAGGACCTTGGGCAGGCTTTCGCACAGGTCCACGCGCACGGTGATCTTGGCCTGGTTGCGCTGTTTGAGGTGGCTGCGCAGGAGTTTCAGCGTATCCTCGACCACGGCGTTCAGGCTCACCGGGGAAAAGCTCACGGTCTTGTGCCGGGAAAAGGTGAGCAGCGTAGTCACGATGTCCTGGCAGCGGCGGCATTCGAGGAGGATGGTGCTGACGTAGTCCTCCACGTCTTCCATGACGCCCGGGTCCACCTTTTCGCGCAGGGCCGGCAGGCGGCGGCGCAGGCCCTCGGCAAAGCCGAAGATGGCGGTCAGCGGGTTGTTGACCTCATGGGCCACGCCCGTGGCCAGCATGCCGATGGTGGCCATCTTCTCGGCCTGGTAGAACTTGGCCTGGTATTCCTTCTCCCGGGTCACGTCGCGCTTGAAGACCAGGATGTGGCTCTCGGGATCGTCCGGGTGGCGGATGGGGGAGGCCACCATCTCGTATTGGATGTTTTTTCCGCCGATCTTGAAAATGGCCGTCTCCCGGCAGATGTCGCCCGTGGCAAAGGACTTGCTGGCCGGGCACTCGGGGCAGGGGGTGTCCTGGTTGCGGAAGATCTTGTAGCAGAACTGCCCTTCCGGGGCCGGCTGCGGGAAGGTCTGGCGGAAGACGTGGTTGACCGACAGGATGCGCAGGTCGGGCGCGAGGACCATCATGATGTCCGTTATGCCGTCGAGGATGGCCGCGATTTCGCGGCGGCGCTGGGAGGACTGGGCGTTGGCGTCTTTTAAGGCCTCGATGGTCTGGCGCAGCTCCTGGAAAAATCCGAGCTTGCTGTGCTCGATGCCGATGAGGTCCTCGAGGGACGGGGCGCGCCAGGGCGTCACCAGGCCTCCTGGCAGACGCCAAGGAGCGATTCCCAGCTGGCCGGCCGGGGATTGGTCAGGGTGCAGGCGTCGTTGACCGCCGTCTTGGCGATGGTTTCCAGACAGCTGCTGTCCGGCAGGATGTCCCGCAGCCGGACCGGCACGTTGAAGTCCCCGAAAAACCGCTCCAGCCAGTCGATGCCGGCCAGGGCGATGTATTCCGAGGAGCACATGCGCGGGCCGCACACGATCCGGCCGATGGCGGCCAGCTTGTCCACGCCCGCCGGGAGGTTGAACCGCATGACCGGCGGCAGGAGGATCGGATGGACGAGGCCGTGGAGCACGTCGAACATGCCGCCGAGGGAATGGGCCAGGGAGTGGCCGATGCCAAGCCCGGCGTTGGAAAAGGACATGCCGGCGGCCGTGGCCGCGATGCTCAGGTTTTCGAGCGCCTCGATGGACCGGTCGTTTAGGGCCGGGCGCAGGTTCTGGGCGATCAACCGGATGGCTTTCAAGGCCTGGAGCTCGGTGAAGGGCGAAGACAAGAGCGACAGGTAGGATTCCACGGCGTGGGCAAAGGCGTCGATGGCCGAGGCGATAATCAGCTCTTCGCTCTTGGTGAGTAAGACCAGCGGGTCGATGATGGAAATATTGGGCACGAGCGACCGGCTGATGATCGACATCTTCACCTGCCGGGCCACGTCGGTGATGATGCAGAACTGGGAGATGTCCGAGCCCGAGCCGGCGGTTGTCGGCAGAAAGATCATGGGGGGCAGGGGCCGCATGATCCGGTTGGCCCCTTCGTAGTCGCTGATCCGTCCGCCGTTGCCGACGATGGTGGCGATGCCCTTGGCCGCGTCCATGGGGCTGCCGCCGCCGACCGCGATGATGACGTCGGCCCGCTCGCGCACGTAGATTTCCGCGCCGTCGTGAACCTGATAGTCGCGGGGATTGGAATTGACGGCGTCGTAGTAGACCCACTCCAGGCCGTTGTCGCGCAGGATCTCCATGATCCGATCGACCCAGCCGGCCCCGACCAGGCCCTGGTCGCTGACCAGGAGCACACGCCGGCCGCCGAGGCGCTTGGCGCAGGAAGCCAGGTGGACGATGCTTCCCCGGCCGAAGATGATCTCCGGAATGGCGAATTTGCTGATCCGCATGGCGCTCCTTGGGGGTGGGGCGGACAGGATCCCGGCGCTCCCGGCGGCAACACGCCAGCGCAGGGGCCCGGGGGCCGGCCGGTCTCCGTCCGCTGGAGCCGCTCCCCGTGTACCGGGCCGCCGCCGGCCGGCAGGGGCAACCTTGCGGGAGATCAGGCACGATTCTCGTCGGTTGGAAAGTATAACGCCGCCATCCAAAAGGTCAAGCGGGCCGGGCGTCGGGCAGGCCGGGGCGGGCCATTCGCGCCCCCCGAAACGAGGAGGGAAAAAGGCGCACCCGCAGGCGCGAAGGGGCAATCGGTATCGTTGCAACGATAAAGGACGCGCAAAAGAGTTGCCAGCCGAAGGCGTCCGGGATAGATACCGACTGAACAGCCATTCAAGAAGAGGTGGCCCCGTGGAAGCCAAGATCAACGCCATTGTCGCGGCCGCGAGCAGACTCTTTGCGGCCAACGGCTTCGACGCCACTTCCGTCCACGACATCGCGGCCCAGGCCGGGGTGGCGGCGGGCACGATCATCTATCATTTCAAGTCCAAGAAAAATCTTCTCTTCATCATCGCCCGCCAGGCCCTGTCCGGACTCTTGCGGGCCCTGGGCAGGGAAGCCGCGGCCGCGGCCGAGCCCTGGACGGCCTTGCAAGCCATGGCCCGGGCCTTTTTCCGCCATGTCCGCGACAACCGCGACGCCTTTGGCGTCCTCTTCCGGGACGACCCCTTTCTGCGCTTCGACCTCGACCGCCATCCCATGGCCGACCTGGCCATGCTGGAGCGGCGGTGCGCCGAACTGATCGGCCTGGAACTTGAACGAGGATTCAGCTCGGGAGTCTTCCACGAGGTGCCGGTGGCGGAGACCACGCGCGTCATCCGGGGCCTGTGGCTCGGTTGCGCCCAGACCCTGGTCCGGGACCCGTCCCTGGCCGATCCCACGGCCGAGGTGGTGGCCTTCATGGCCGGCCGGCTTTTGGCCGGCCGGGGCGGGTGCCCGGAAGGATGAGGGCGCTTGACGGTTTTTCTATGGCAAATAGAGGTTTATGGTGTGACGGTTCTTGTCGGTGCGGCCCAGGAACGGCCGTGTCAGGGACGGGCGGTGGCCGGCGGCGGGCGAAGCGGCCGCTGCCGAAACATGGGTCCGCAACGGGTGTTGCAAGGCAAGGAGGCTTTCCATGCAGTGGTTTTACGACATGCGGGTCGGGTCGAAGCTCATTATGGCCTTTATTCTCATGGCGGCCATCACGGCGGTGGTGGGGTACCTCGGCATCGACAAGATGGGCGTTATAAGCGGCATGGCCGACGATATGTACGCCAAGGAGCTCCTCGGCGTATCGTATGTCAAGGAAGCCAATATCAATCTCGTCTACCTCGACCGGGCCACGAAAAATCTGCTTCTGGCCTCATCGGAAGCCGATCGCAGCAAGTACCAGGAAGGGATCGCCAAATATCGGCTGGAATACCAGAGACAGCTCGACCTGGCCCGGCCGCTTTTTTACACCGACAAGGGAAAGGAGCTCCTGGCCAAGCTTGGCCGGGCCTGGGACGAATACCAGCCCCTCCTCAACAGGATCGTCGAAATCGCCAAGAACGAAGACCTTGCGGCCAAGCGGGACTCCGTGGATCTGTCCATGGGCCAGGGGCGTGAGAAGATCAACGTCATCGACGATGCCCTGACCGAACTGACCAGGGTCAAGGAAGCCAACGCCAAAAGCTATGCGGACCTGACCACCCAGATCTACGACAGCAGCCGCCTGCTCCTGCTCGGCATCATCGCGGGCAGCGTGCTTTTGGGGTTGGGCCTTGGCATTTTCATCGCCCGGATCATCAGCCGTCCCCTGAACCGGAGCGTGGCCTTTGCCAACGCCCTGGCCAAGGGCGACACGGGCCAGTCCCTGGACATCCACCAGAAGGACGAGGTGGGTGTCCTGTGCGACGCCCTGCGGTCCGTGGCCAAGGCCGAGGCCGACGTGGCCGAAACCGTCTCGCGCATGGCCCAGGGCGACCTGGAAGTGACGATCACCCCCCGGTCCCAGGCCGACGTTCTTCTCTCGTCCCTGGGCGGGCTGCTGGCCGCGGACCGGACCGTGGCCGCCCTGGCCGTCAAGCTGGCCGAGGGCGACCTGCGGGTGGAAGTCCGGGAGCGGTCCGAACAGGACGGCCTGATGCTCGCGCTCAAGGAAATGGTCGGCCGGCTGGTGTCGGTGGTCCAGGAGGTCCAGTCCGGGGCCGAGAATGTGGCCTCCGGGGCCCAGGAGATGAGCGCCTCCTCCGAATCCCTGTCCCAGGGCGCCTCCGAGCAGGCCTCGGCCGTGGAGGAGAGTTCCTCGTCCATGGAGGAGATGAGCGCGGCCATCAACCAGAACGCGGACAACGCCCGCCAGACCGAGGGACTGGCCCGCAAGGCCGCCGAGGACGCCAAGGAATCGGGCGGCGCCATGACCCGGACCGTGGCCGCCATGCGCGACATCGCGGCCAAGATCTCGATCATCGAGGAAATCGCCCGGCAGACGGATCTCTTGGCCCTCAATGCCGCCATCGAGGCGGCCCGGGCCGGGGAGCAGGGCCGGGGCTTCGCGGTGGTGGCCTCGGAGGTCCGCAAGCTGGCCGAACGCAGCCAGGCCGCGGCCGCCGAGATCAACACCCTGTCCGCCTCCAGCCTGGCCGTGGCCGAAGGGGCCGGCAAGCTGCTCGAAAAGCTGGTGCCGGACATCTTAAAGACCTCCGATCTGGTCCAGGAGATCGCGGCCTCGTCCACGGAACAGAGCGCCGGCGCCTCCCAGGTCAACCGGGCCCTGCAGCAGCTCGACCAGGTGGTGCAGCAAAACGCCTCGGCTTCCGAAGAGCTGGCCTCCACGGCCGAGGAGCTTTCCTCCCAGGCCGAGCAGCTCCAGGCCACCATCGGCTTTTTCCGGTTAAACGGCGGCCGGGCCGCCGTCCAGCGTCCGGTCCCGCCGGCCCGGGCCGCCAAGGCCGTGGCCGCCCGGGCCCCGGGCAAGGCCCTGCCGGCTGCCGGCCGTGGCGTGCCTTTGGACCTCGGCAACGACCTCGGAGCCGATGACAAGCAGTTCGAACGGTTCTGAGGCGGCCTCCCCCAGGGCGGCCGTCGCTTCCTGGAGCGCACGAAGACGGAAAAGAGCCTCTCCCCGGGAGCCGCGGACACGGATATCGGGGAACGACACGACCGGGGCGAGCAAGGAGAACCCATCATGGCCGACGCAGGCAACACGCAATCCCAGCGCTATCTGACCCTGACCCTTGGCGGCGAACTGTTCGCCCTGGACATTTTCGCGGTCCGGGAGATCCTCGATTACAGCGAGATCACGCGCATTCCCCAAACTCCGGCCTCCATGCGCGGCGTGGTCAACGTCCGGGGCAACGCCGTGCCCGTGGTGGACCTCGGCCTCAAGCTCGGGCTCGGCGAGGTCGCCCACACCATCCATACCCGCATCGTCATCATGGAAGTCTCCCATGACGGCCAAACCGCCCTCATGGGGGCCCTGGCCGATTCCGTCAAGGAGGTGCTGGACCTGAGTGCCGACACCATGGCCCCGCCGCCCAAACTCGGCGCGTCCGTGGACGCCGGATGCCTCAAGGGCATCACCAACCACGGCGGCCGGTTCATCCTGCATCTGGACATGGACCGGGTCTTTTCCACGGACGAGATCCACGACTTGAGCGGCCTGCTGGCGGAGGGGGGGCCGGGGGCGGACGCGGAAGCCGGGGCCCTGGCCTGAGCCGGACCCGGCCCGGCGGGAATTTTGTATTTGTTCGGCGATAGGAAATATTGCATGGTGTCGCTTTGGTTGCGGCCATCCGATGCAAGGGAAGTGTCTGGGGCGTCCCGGCCGGGGGAGGACTCCGGCCATGGCCGGGCGGATACGGGTGCGAGTGTGGTGGGGGCCGGCTTCTTTTCCGGGCCATGAGGATATCAATCGCCGAGGAGGGCGTATGCAGTGGTTTTATGACATGCGGGTGGGAACGAAGCTGATCCTGGCCTTTGTCCTCATGGCGGTGCTGACCGCCCTGGTCGGCTCCATGGGCATCCACAATCTCGGCATCATGAACGACCTGGCCGGCGCCATGTACACCCGGGAGACGCTCGGCCTCAGCGCCATCAAGGAAGCCAACATCAACCTGGTCTATATAGACCGCAACGTCAAAAACTACATCCTGGCCGCGACCCCGGAAGAGCGCAAGGAGTTCCTCGACCGGATACGCTTCTACAAGAAAGGCTTCCAGGACAGCGTGGCCCTGGCCCAACCGGCGTTTTACACCGAAAAGGGCAAGCAGTTGCTTCAGGTCCTCGACAAGGCCTGGGCCGAACTGCAACCGGTCTTCGACCAGATCGTGGCCGCCGCCGCCAAGGAGGACCTGGAGGCCAAGCGGGAATCCGTGTCCCTCATGATGGGGACGGGCCGGGAAAAGCTGCGGGCCGTGGACGAGGCCCTGGACGTCCTGTCCCAGCGCAAGGCGGAAAACGCCAAGAATTTCGCCGCCGAGACCAGCCGGATCTACGAGACGGACCGGCTCTACCTGAGCGGCCTGGTCATCGGCAGCGTCCTGCTCGGCCTCGTGCTCGGGGTGTTCATTTCCCGGGCCATCAGCCGGCCCCTTGGCCGCTGCATGGACTTCGCCAAGTCGCTGGCCGCCGGGGACACCGGGCAGGCGCTCGACGTCCGCCGGGCCGACGAGGTGGGGCAGGTCTGCGAGGCGCTCCGGGCCGTGGCCGAGGCGGAAAGCGGGGTGGCGCAGAATGTGGCCCGCATGGCCCTTGGCGACCTGGAGGTGCGGATCACGCCCCGGTGCGAGGCCGACGTGCTCCTCAAATCCCTGGCCGGCCTCTTGGCCGCGGACAAAAGCGTGGTCGAGGCGGCCGGCAAGATGGCCACCGGCGACCTGGACGTCGACATCCGCCTGCGCTCCGAAAACGACGCCCTCATGAAGGCCCTTGGCGCCCTGCTCGAGGCCGACAAGAACGTGGCCGCCCTGGCCGGCCGGCTGGCCGACGGCGAGCTGCGCCTGGATGTCACGGAGCGGTCCGAGCGCGACGGCCTCATGCGGTCGCTTCGGGAAATGGTCGGCCGGCTGACGGCCGTGGTCCAGGAGGTCCAGTCCGGGGCCGGAAACATGGCCGCCGGGGCCGAACAGCTGTCCGCCTCGTCCGAATCCCTGTCCCAGGGCGCCTCCGAGCAGGCCTCGGCCGTGGAGGAGAGCTCCTCGTCCATGGAGGAGATGAGCGCGGCCATCAACCAGAACGCGGACAACGCCCGCCAGACCGAATCCCTGGCCCGCAAGGCCGCCGAGGACGCCCGGGAGTCCGGCGACGCCATGACCAAGACCGTGGCCGCCATGCGCCAGATTGCCGCCAAAATATCCATTATCGAGGAGATCGCCCGCCAGACGGATCTCCTGGCCTTGAACGCCGCCATCGAGGCGGCCCGGGCCGGAGAGCAGGGCCGGGGGTTCGCGGTGGTGGCCTCGGAGGTCCGCAAGCTGGCCGAGCGGAGCCAGGCCGCGGCCGCCGAAATAAACACCCTGTCCGCCTCCAGCCTGGACGTGGCCGAGGGCGCGGGCAAGCTACTCGAAAAGCTCGTGCCCGATATCTTGAAGACCTCCGAACTCATCCAGGAGATCGCGGCCTCCTCCCACGAGCAGAGCGCCGGCGCCTCCCAGGTCAACAAGGCCCTGCAACAGCTCGACCAGGTGGTGCAGCAAAATGCCTCCTCCTCCGAAGAGCTGGCCTCCACGGCCGAGGAGCTCTCGTCCCAGGCCGAGCAGCTCCAGGCCACCATGGCCTTTTTCCAGGTGGGCAACCGGTCGCCGCGCCAGATCGCCGCGCCGGCCGCGCCCAAACGGGCCCCGGTCCGTGGCGCCAAGGCGCTGCCCGGCGCGAGGACACAGCCCCCCCTGGTCGATCTCGGCCTGCCGGGCGAAGCCGAGGACGTCCATTTCGAGCGGTTCTGAGGCGACGACGCGGGCCTGTTTGCGGCCATGACCAGTCGGCGGGTATGCCGGGCGGCCCGGGCCGCCAAGGAGCGTTGCGATCGTGGACCACGTGCAAGCCTTCCGGGAAGAGGCGCTGGAACTGCTGGAAACGGTGGAGCACACCGTGCTCGAACTGGAGGCCGATCCGCAGGACAGCGACAAGGTGGACAAGCTCTTTCGGGCCATGCACACCATCAAGGGCTCGGGGGCCATGTTCGGTTTCGACGAGGTGGCCCGGTTCACCCACCAGGTGGAAACGGTCTGGGACCAGGTCCGGTCCGGCAAGCTGACGGCGGACAAGGACCTGCTCGACCTGACGCTTCTGTGCCGCGACCACATCCTGGGCCTGTTGTCCCGGGGCGAGGACGAGGCCTCGGCCGAGGCCTCCGACGGGCTGTCCGGCCGCCTGCGGTCCCTGGCCGGCCTCGAGGCCGACGGCGACCCGGCCGGGCCGGCGCCCAAGGTTGCGGCCGACGGGCCCCGGCCGGTCCCGCACGCGGCCACCTGGTGGCTGCGCTACCGGCCCAAGGCCGACACCTACCTGTCCGGCCAGGACCCCCTGGGGCTCCTGGCGGAAGTCGGGGCCCTGGGGCAGGCCCGGGCCGTGGTCCACGCCGAGGCGACGCCACCCCTCGAGGCCCTCGATCCCGAGGCCGTGACCGTGTGGTGGGACGTGCTGCTGGTCGGCGGCGCGGGCGAGGACGCCCTGCGCGACGTGTTCGTGTTCGTGGAGGACGAGCACGACGTGCTGGTCAGTCGTCTGGCCAAAACCGCATTGCGGGCCACGGACCTGGACGAGGTCCAGGCGCTTTTGGCCGCATCGGCCTTTGAGGACGCCCATGCCCTGGCCACGGACCTGGATCGCCGGCTGGCGGCCCGGGTGTCGCGGCGGGCCAAACCCAGGCCCAAGCCGAAAGACGCGGGCGACGGCGCGGCCAGCATCCGGGTGGAGGCCAGCCGGCTCGACCGGCTGGTCGATCTGGTCGGGGAGCTGGCCATCATCCAGTCCCGGTTGTCCGAGCGCGCGGCGGCCGGGGTCGATCCGGCCGGCCGGGCCATTGCCGAGGAGCTGGAACGGGTGGCGGCCCGGCTTCGCGACGAGACCCTCGGCCTTCGCATGGTGCCGATCGGCGGGCTCTACGGCACGCTGCGCCGGCTGGTGCGCGACCTGGCCGGGGAACTCGGCAAGGAGGCGGCCTTTGTCGGCGAGGGCGGGGACACCGAACTCGACAAACACGTCATGGACCAGTTGAAGGACCCTCTCGTCCACATCCTGCGCAACTCCCTGGACCACGGCCTCGAATCGCCCGAAAAGCGCCTGGCCGCCGGCAAGCCGGCCCAGGGTACGGTCCGGCTCCAGGCCGACCACGTCGGCGGCGAGGTCCGCATCGTCATCACCGACGACGGGGGCGGGGTCGACCTGGAACGGGTCCGGCAAAAGGCCCTGGAAAAGGGCCTGCTCGCCCCGGGCGAGGAAGCGGACGAACGGACCATCCTCAACTGTCTTTTCTGCCCGGGGTTTTCCACGGCCAAGGAGGTCAGCAGCGTGTCCGGCCGGGGGGTCGGCATGGACGTGGTCAAGCGCAACATCGAGGAGCTCGGCGGCCGCGTCAGCCTGGAGAGCCGGTCGGGCCTCGGCACCACCCTGACCGTGCGCCTGCCCCTGACCCTGGCCATCATCGACGGCCTGCAGGTGCGGGTGGGAAACGAGGACTACATCATTCCCCTGGTCGCGGCCCGGGCCTGCCTGGAGCGGTTTCTCGATGCCGATCCGCCGGCCGTCGGCGTGGTCACCTGGCGCGACAAGATGACCCCGTGCCTGAGCCTTCGCCGGATTTTCGGCGTGGCCGGGCCGTCGCCGCGCTACGAGCGGGTGATCATGGTCGCGGCCGGGGACGCGGAAGTGGGGCTGGCCGTGGACGTGGTGGTGGGCCAGCGGCAGGCGGTCATCAAGAAGCTCAGCGACGTCTACCGGCGGGTGGAGTGCGTTTCCGGCACCACGGTCAACGGCGACGGCACCATCTCGCTCATCCTGGATGTGGCCCGGCTGGCCCGGTACGCCGGCACCCTGGGCGAGGCCCATTGCGCGCTGTGACAGGCCGGGTCGCCGCCGGACGGCCTCAGGCGGCCCGGCGGCGGGCGTCCAGGTAGTAGAGGACCGGCACCACCATCCTTGAGAAGACCGTGGCCGCCACTTCGCCGGCCATGAGCGAAATGGCCAGCCCCTGGAAGATGGGGTCGAAAAGGATCACAAAGGCCCCGGCCACCACGCTGACCGCCGTCAGGAGCATGGGCCGGAAGCGCACGGCCCCGGCCTCCTCCACCGCGTCGGCCAGACCCACCCCCTCCCCCCGGCGCATCTCGATGAAATCCACCAGGATAATCGAGTTGCGCACCACGATGCCCGCCCCGGCGATGAACCCGATCATGGACGTGGCCGTGAAAAAGGCCCCGGCCAGGGCGTGGGCCGGGATGATGCCGATCAAGGACAGCGGGATCGGGGCCATGATGGCCAAGGGCGTGGTGTAGGAGCCGAACCAGCCGACGGTCAGGATGTAGATGAGGACCATGACCACGGCAAAGGCCAGGCCCATGTCCCGGAAGACCTCGTAGGTGATCTGCCACTCCCCGTCCCACTTGAGGCTGTAGTCCGCCGTCTGGTCGGGCATGGCCGTCCACAGGACCGGCAGGCCGGCCCTGGAGACTGTCTGCCAGGCGCCCCGGCCGGATGCGCCCAGGGCGTCGATGGCCGCGTTCACCCGGTTCATGGCATAGATGGGGCTCTCCTCCCGGCCGGCCACGTCGCCGGTCACGTAGACCACGGGCAGGAGGTTCTTGTGGTACAGGGCCGTCGGCTCCTCGTGCTCGCCGATGCTCGCGATCTGGTCCAGGGACACCATGCGGCCGTTCTCGCCCCGGACGGTGAGAGCCCCGAGGTCCCGGGCGTCGGCCCGGTGGCGCAGGGGCAGGCGGACCACGATGGGCGCGTCCTCCCGGGCGGCCGCGTCGTGAAGTAACCCGGCCACGGTGCCGGCCACGCTTGCCGTCACGTCGCGCAGGGCCCGGTCCGGGTCCACGCCTGCGGTCAGCGCCTTGTCGCGCTCGACCCGGATCACCCGCTCGGGCCGGGGATCGTCCACGTACCAGTCCACATCCACCACCTCGGGCGTCTCCCGCAGGATGTCGCGGACCTGCCGGGCGACAGCCTGCCGGCCGGCGTCGGTGGGCCCGTAGATCTCGGCCACCAGCGTCTGGAGCACGGGCGGGCCGGGCGGGGCCTCCACGGTCTTGAGTTTGGCCCGGTACCGGGCGGCGATGGGGGCGAGTGCCTGGCGGATCTCCTTGGCGATGGCGTGGCTTTGCCGGTCGCGCTCGCCCTTCTCCCGGAGGTTCACCGTGATGGCGGCCTCGTGCTGGCCGCTTCGCAGGTAGTAGTGGCGGATGAGGCCGTTGAAATCCGTGGGCGCGGCCGTGCCGGCGTAGACGACCGCGCCGGTGACGTCCGGCCGGGCCAGGATCGTCCGGGCCAGCTCCCGGCTGGCGGCGGTCGTCTCCTCGAGGGTGGTGCCGCGCGGCATGTCGACCACCACCGACACCTCGCTCTTGTTGTCAAAGGGCAGCATCTTGACCAGCACGGCCTTGGCCGGAAAAAGGGCGCAGGCCCCGAGGAAAAGGGCCAGGACCGCGGCCAGGAAGCTCCACCGCCAGACCGGGCGCTTGAGGAGCCGGTCCATGAGCCAGCGGTAGGCCCGGGTGCCGGCGTCGTCCGGGATCTCGCCGTGGGGCCGGGTGCCCTCGGGCGGGGCCTTCAAGGTCCGTTTGGCCGTCCAGGGGGTAATGAGAAAGGCCACGGCCATGGACAGGAGCATGGCTACCGACGCGCCGACCGGCATGGGCCGCATGTAGGGGCCCATGAGCCCGCCCACGTAGGCCATGGGCGCGATGGCGGCGATGACCGTGAAGGTGGCCAGGACCAGGGGGGCCCGGACTTCGCCCACGGCCTCCACGATGACCTTGGAAAGGGGCCGGCCCCGGGCCCCGGGCAGGGAGAGGTGGCGCACGATGTTTTCCACGTCCACGATGGGGTCGTCGACCAGGATGCCGATGCAGAAGATGAGCGCGAAAAGGGTGACGCGGTTGAGCGTGTAGCCCATGAGCCAGTAAGTGGCCAGGGTGATGGCGAGCGTCACCGGCACGGCCACCATGACCACCAGGCTGGCCCGCAGGCCGAGAAAGAGGGCCACCACCCCGCCGACCGTGACCGCGGCCAACGCGAGGTGCTTGAGCAGCTCGTCCACCTTGTGCTTGGCCGTCTGGCCGTAGTCCCGGGTGACGGTGACCTGGACGTCGGCCGGCAGGAGGTAGCCGCGAAGGGCCTCGATGCGGCGCAGGGCCTCGGCGGCGACCCGGGTGGCGTTCTCGCCGGTCCGCTTGGCCACCGAAAGCGTCACGGCCGGGAAGGCCTCGCCCGGTCCGGCGTCCTTGTTCTCCCCGGCCAGACCCCGGCCGGGCAGGTAGAAGACGTAGTCCCCGGGCTCGTCAAAGCCGTCTTTGACCGAGGCCACGTCGGCAAGGGAGATCGGCCGGCCGTTTTTGACGGCCACCACGGCCCGGGCCAGCTCCTTTTCGGTGCGGAAAAAGTTGTCGAGCCGGATGGACACGGCCTGGCCGGACTGGAAGGCGTCGCCGATGGTCCGGCCGGCGTTCTGGGCGCCAAGGGCGTCGAGGAGGTCCACGGCGTCGAGGCCCTGGGCCCGCAGCCGGTCCGGGTCCGGTTCCACCATGACCGCCCGCCTGCGTCCGCCCGTGATCGTGGTCTCGGCCACGCCCGGGATGCGGCGGACCTCGTCGTTGACGGCGCCGACCATGGTCCGAAGCTGCCTGGAATCGTAGGCCCCGCCCCAGAAGGCGGCCACCAGCACGGGCACGTCGTCGATGGAGTGGGGCTTTAAAATCGGCCGGGAGCAGCCGGGCGGAATCCAGTCCAGGTGCTGGTAGAGCTTGGTGTAGGTGGCCAGCACGCTTTTTTCGGTGTTCTCCCCGACCCGGAAGCGGACCACGGTCAGGGCCTCGCCGGCCATGGCCGTGGAATAGACGTATTCCACGCCCGCAATCTCCCACAGGATCTTCTCCATGGGGCCGATGACCCGGTTTTCCACCTCCTTGGGCGTGGCCCCGGGCATGGTCACGTGGATGTCGATCATGGGCACCACGATCTGCGGCTCTTCCTCGCTCGGCGTGGCCAGGATGGCCAGGACGCCGGTCAGGACGGCGGCCAGGATCAAAAGCGGGGCCAGCTTGGCGTCGACGAAAAGGGCGGTCAGCCGGGTCAGCCAGTCGCCGTGGCGGCCGTGGGGCTCAGGCCCGGTCACTTGGGCGCTCCGGCCAGCCGGTCGCCCTCGCGAAGGACGGCCCCGGGGGCGCAGGCCAGGCGCTCGCCGTCGGCCAGGCCGCTTAGGATGTCCGCGAAGCGGTCGTGGCCGGCCGCGTCAAAGGCTTCGGAGTCGGTCAGGTAGGTCTGGCCGTCGAACTCGGCGGCCAGATAGCTGCCGCCGGTCTTGACCACCCGGAAGTGGAGCACGCCGTCGCCCCCGGCCACGGCCACGGTCGGCAGGTCGCCGCGCCGGGACAGGCAGGCCTCGGGCACGAGCAGCTTCTCGGCGGTGCGGGCCGGCACGAACACCCGGCCGAACATGCCGGCCCGGGGCGGGCCTTCGGCGCCGGGCACGGCGTCCGGCAGGGCGCATTTGAGCTTGAAGGTCCGGCTGCCCGGGTCCACCCGGCCGACCACGGCCGAGACGGCCACGGCAAAAGGGGCCTTGGCCAGGGACGGGACCACGGCCAGGATCTTCTGGCCCAGGGCGAGGCCGGACAGCAGGGACTCGTCCACCTGGGCCGTCAGCTCGTAGCCGCCGGCGGCCGTGTCGATGAGGACCAGCGGTGAGCCGGCCGTGACGAAGGCGCCCTGGTCCACGTAGCGGCGGGCCAGGATGCCGTCAAAGGGGGCGGTGATGCGGGTGTAGGTGCGAAGGGCGGCCAGTTCCCCGAGCTTGGCGGCCGCGGCCCCTTCCTGGGCGGCGGCCGCCTCGGCCTGCCGGGTCAGGGCGTCGTACTCGGCCCTGGCCTTGTCGGCGTCCTCCTGGCTGACCGCCCGCTGGGCCAGGAGCTTTTCCATGCGGGAAAGGGTGGTCCGGGCCAGGCCGGCCTTGGCGAGCAGGGCTTGTTTTTCACGTGAAACCTGCTCCCGCGAGGCCCGAAGGCCGGCTTCCTGGCTGGTCAGGTCCCGGTCGTCCAGGCGCAGGAGCAGCTGGCCGGCCTTGACCAGATCGCCCTCCCGGGCCAGGGCCGCCTCCACCGTGCCCGAGACCTTGCTGGCCAGGGTCACGCTCTGTTCGGACTCCACGGCGGCCGGAAAGGACCGGCATTCCACCACCGGCCGGCGCGCGGCCGCCAGGACCGGGGCCGCGACCTCACGGACGGAGCCGGCGGACGCGGCCGTTTCGGGCTTGTCCCGGGAACAGGCCGGGAGCAGCCAGCAGGCCGCAACGGCGAGGAAGAGGGAGAGGTGTGGGCGCATGGTTCCAGGAAGTTCCATGCAATGCGGCCGTTGTCAACGGGCCGCTTTCTGTTGTTCGAAGCAGAACTGCAGGGGAGCGCCCTCATTTCACAGAGTGGCGATAGGAAATGGCCGCCTTACGGCCCCGGAAAACGCCAGGGCGGCACCGGGGCGCAGTTGACGGCGTCCACACGCCAACAGTCGGTGTCCGGGGTCAGGATGTTCAGGTGGCAGTAGTCCTGGCCCAGGCGGAAGAGGTGGGTGAGATCCATGCCCAGGGCGTGGCAGAGGATGGCCCGGTTGACCCCGCCGTGGGCCACGACCAGGATGTTGCCCGGCATGCCGGCCAGTTCGCCGAGGGCGGCCACGGCCCGTGCCTGGACGTCGGCGAAGCTTTCGCCGCCGTCCGGGCGGAAGCCGGCCATGTCGCAGCCCCGGCGCTGGTAGGCTCCGGGAAACTGCGCGTCCACCTCCTCCCGGGTCAGGCCCTCCCAGGCCCCGAGCTTGATCTCGCGCAGCCGGGGTTCCGGCATGAGCGCGATCTTGCGGCCCTCGAGGACGAGGGCCGCGGTCTCCAGGCAGCGGGTCAGGTCGGAGACCACGGCCAGGGTGAAGGCCACGTCGGCCAGCCCCTCCCGCCACAGCTGGGCCTGGGCCCGGCCCTCCTCGGTCAGGGGATGGTCGGCCTGGCCCACGAACCGGCGCGGTGTGCGCTGCTCGATGGCCCCGTGGCGCAGAAGGTAAATGGTGCCCACTTCGCGCCTCCCGAAAACGCGTCCTTGATGATGCCTCCAACCTATCCTCCCCCCCTCCTCCCTTCAAGGGGTCCGGGGGGATTATCCCCCCGGCCGCCGGAGGCATCTTATCTTATCTTCCCCTCTCCCCCTCCCTGGCCCGCTGATAGGCTTCGGGCGGAGGCGGGCCGGGGCGGAAGCCGGCGGCGGCGATGACGGCCTCGGCCGGGGCGCCGAGGGCGGCCTCGACCCGGGCCAGGACGCGCAGCGCGTTTTGCCGGCGCCGGGCGATGGCGGCCGTGGCGTCGGGGTCGGCCGCGAACAGGTCGAGCTTTTGTTGGAACCGGGAAGCCACGGGCACGAGCCACCGGCCGAAGACGAACTTGTCGGCCAGGTAGACGATCTCGCGTTCGGTCAAGGGCGCGTCGTCGGCCAGTTCGCAGTCGCGGTGGGCGGCCACGATGGCGGCGGCCGCGTCGAAGCCGAGGCCGGAAAGCAGTTCGCCGCCGGCGGCTTCGTGGTGGGGCCGGCCCTTGGCCACGTCGTGGAGGAGGGCGGCGGCTTTTATCAGCGCGATGTCGAGTGCCGCCCCGGCGGCGTTCAGGGCCCGGCCGAGGGCCTCGGCCACGGCGGCCACGCCCCGGGCATGGGCCAGTCCCTGGGGCGGGACGCGTTCGATGGCCAGGAGCGCCTCGGCCTCGGCCGGGGTGGGGATGGACCGCCTGGGGGCCAGGGTGCGAAGGACGGCGTAGTCCTCGGGGGTGTCCATGTCGGCCAGGATGTTGGCGTCCGGCACCGGGATTTCCTCGAAGGCGAAGGGGGCCAGCGCCTGGCGCAGGCCGCCGTTGCCCCGGTGGGCCAGGACGGCCGGCAGGAGCGAGGCGGCGAGGCACGGCGGATGGCCGCGCTGGCCGGAAAAGACCGGATAGACCAGAGGCGGGGCGCCGGCCTCGGCCAGCCGGGCCAGGAGGCGGGCGACGGTGGCCGGCCGGAACAGCGGCACATCGACCGGCGTCACGCAGACCTGGGCGCAGCCGGCCGGCACGGCGGCCAGCCCCGCCCTGACCGAGGAAAACATGCCGGTCTCGTAGTCCGGGTTGTAGACCGCCCGGACGGCGAGGCGCACAGCCTCGGCCGCCACCTCCAGGGCCCGGTGGCCCGTGACCACCACGATGTCGTCCAGGCCGGCCCGGCGGAAGGTGTCGACGAGAAGGCCCAGGGCCGTCCGGCCGTCCAGGGCCAGAAGCGGCTTGAACCCGGCGCCCATGCGCGAGGACAGGCCGCCGGCCAGAATGACGGCGCAGGCCCGGAGAGGGGCGCCTGGGGACGACGGCGTCATGGCCGGCCGGCGGCCCGGTGCTCGATCAGCTCGGCCACGATGCTGACCGCGATCTCCTCGGGCGTTTCGGCCGCGATCTCGAGACCGATGGGGCTTTTGACCCGGGCCAGATCGGCGGTGGTGAAGCCGGCGGCCAGCAGCTTGTCGTAGATGGCGTCGCGCTTGGGGATGGACCCGATCATGCCGATGTACCCGGCCGGCGTGCGCAGGGCCTCGGCCAGGGCGTCGTGGTCGTGGGCGTGGCCGCGCGTGACGATGACGATGCAGGCGGCGTCCGTGATCTCCCGGCCGGCCAGCCAGCCGACGGCCGGGTCGATGACAGCCGTGTCCACGGCGAACGGGAACCGGTCGAGGTTGGCGAATTCCGGCCGGTCGTCGAGGACGGTGATCCGAAACCCGACCATGGCCGCGATCTGGCCGGTGGGGCGGCTGACGTGGCCGCCGCCGCAGAGGATGAGCGGGGTCGGGGACAGGGCCGGCTCCAGGAAATAGCGGGCCCCGGCGCAGGCGAGGACGATGGGGGCCAGAATGCCCCGGCCCTGGCGTTTGGCCGCGGCCAGGATCTCCGGGCCCGGGGAGGGGCCGACCAGGGTGCCGTCCGGCAAAAGCAGGCATCGGCCGGCGGGCGCGCCGCCGCCGTTTTCGTCCAGGCCGGTGATGAGCAGCCCCCGGCTGCCCTGGGCCAGCAGGTCGGCCAAGCGGGCGAACAGGGCCGCGGTCGCCGGCTCGGGGTCCAGGCGTTCGAGAAAGACCCGCATCCGGCCGCCGCAGATGAGGTCCGCGCCCTTGGATGCCTGTCCGGTCATGTCGAAGTCCATGAGCCGGGAGCCGCCGTTCGCCAGGACCACGGCGGCCTCGGCCATGGCCAGCCCTTCGGCCAGTCCGCCGCCCACGGTGCCGGCGATCTTGTCGCCCTCGAAGACGAGCATTTTGGAGCCGGCGGTGCGGGGGGTCGAGCCTTCGTTGGTGACGATGGTGGCCGCGACCACGGATCGGCCGGCGGCCAGGGTGTCGCGGATGGTGCGGATGAGTTCGATCATGGTCGGGCGGCCGCTCCTTTGGCCGGATGGGTGAGGCGGGGGCCGTCCGCGGTCCGTTCGATGCGCCCGAGGATCGGCCCCAGGCGGCGAAGGCGGCTTCCGCACGGGCAGGGGCCGGAAAGCATGCGGGCGGCGTCGCCGGTCCGGTAGCGGACAAAGGGCATGGCCCGCGGGGCGAGCGTGGTGAAGACCACCTCGCCCACGTGGCCGTCCGGCAGCGGAGCCCCGGTGGCCATGTCCACCACCTCGAAATAGAGTTCGGTTTCACGCAGATGATAGCCGCAAAAGGCCTCGCACTCCACCCCGCCGCCGTAGCCCATCTCCGTGGCCCCGTAGTGGTCGAAGACGGCCGCTCCGAAGCGGGCGGCGAGCAGGTCCTTCCAGCCCCCGGGCAGGGCCTCGGCCGAGAGGAGGATGGTGCGAAGCGTGGCCCCGGCGGCGGCGCAGACGCCGGCATCGTCCACGGCCCGCCGGATCTGGGACGGCGCGGCCACCAGGACGTCCGGCCGGTGGAGGCGCAAATCCGCGGCCAGCCGGACCGGATCGCCGGTCGGGTCGCCGAGGATGCCCCGGGCCCCGAGGCGGGGAAGCGTCTGGCACAGGAGATCGCCGATGCTGTCCGGCCGGCTTCCCGGCATGAGGATAAGGACCGTGTCCCCGGGTTCGACCAAGGTCGCGATGCCGACGTGGAAAAAGCGGCGGATGGCCTCGATGTCGGCGCCGGTAAAGGCCACGCGCTTGGGCGGACCGGTGGTGCCGGAGGTCGTGAGCGTCACCATGCGGGCCACGTCGTCCTGGGACACGGTGAGAAACCGGGCATGGGCCTCGGTCAGGTCGGCCTGTTCGGTGAAAGGCAGGGTGGCGAAATCGGCAAGCGTCCGGGGAAAGTCCGGCGAAAGGCCGGCCAGCCGGTCGCGGTAAAAGGGGGCCGTGGCGGCATGGGCCACGGCCCGGCCAAGGGCCGCGACATGCCAGGCGGCGAGCCCTTCGGGCGTGGGCGGCGTCTCCGGCGCGCCAAGGCCCGCCGCGACGAACCCGTCCACGGGGCTCAGGCGCATGGCCGGCCCCGGTGGAGGGTCGTGCCGTCCGTTGCCGTCAGGTTGTAGAGGCAAAAGGGCACCAGCCGGTTGTCGGCCGTGGCCACGTGGATGCAGCAGCCGCGCGTGCGTTCGAGGTCGAGCGTCCAGGCGTCCTGGAAGGCCATGGCCGAGAGGGTGAACCGCCGGGAGGTGGCGGCGTCGGCCAGGAACCGGTCGAAGTCGTCCATGGGGCCGCCTTCTTTCGGGGGAAAGGTCGGCGCGGCCCACTGCCGGGCCACGAAACCCTTGGCCCGCCGGGCCCCTTCGTCCGCCGCGATGGGGGCCGGTGCCGGGGAGCAGCAGGACGCGGCCTGGCCCGCGGCCGGGACGAGGCCGGCCTCGCCGTCGAGCAGGTAGGGCTGGGAAAAGGAGCACAGCGAATGCTCGCAGCCCGGCGGATGGAAGTCCTCGGCCCGGATCATGCCGCCCGTCTGGGCTTCGAGGCCGCGCATGAGGTCCGGCAGGGTGACGCGTTCGCCGGCCCCGGACTCCCAGGGATAGCGGCCAAAGGAGCTGGCCGGCTGGAAATGGACGCCGCGCACGCCCGGGGCCCTGGACCGGGCCAGCCGGACGATGTCCCCGAGCTGGCCGTCGTTTACCCCGGGCACGATGGTCGGCACCAGGACCACGCCGAGGCCGGCTGCCACGCACCGGTCGATGGCGGCGAGCTTTTCGGCCAGCAGCGGTGCCCCGCGAAGCGTTGCAAACACGTCGTCGGTCGTGCCGTCGAACTGCAGAAAGACCGAAACCAGGCCGGCGTCGGCCAGCCGGCGAGCCAGACCCGGGTCGCGGGCCAGGGCCAGACCGTTGGTGTTGACCTGGACAAAGGCGAAGCCGGCCGCCCGGCAGGCGGCCACCACGGCCGGCAGGTCGGCCCGCACGGTGGGCTCGCCGCCGGAGAGCTGGACATTGACCGGGCCCGTGGCCGCGAAAATCCGGGCGAACCGGTCGGCCAGGGCGCCCACCGTCGGATCGGGCGCCGGAGCCTCGCCGGAGCGGGCGAAGCAGACCGGACAGGCCAGGTTGCAGCGGCCGGTCACCTCGAAAAGGGCGGTGCAGGTCCGCTGGCCGTGCTCCGGACACAGGCCGCAGTCGTGGGGGCAGCCCAGGCGCGATTCGGTCAGGACCGGCGGCGGGGCCCCCGGCACCTTGGGCCGGTTCCAGCCGGCAATGCCGGGCGGGCCGTGCCAGAACCGGGTGCGAAATTCTCCGTGCTCCGGGCAGTCCTTGACGATGTAGCCGTCCAGGCCGTCGGTCTCGCGCCGGGCGGCCACCCGGCGCAGGCAGATCGGGCACAGGCTGGCCGTGGGGATGGGCTTTTGGGCGTTCATGGCTAGTCCCGGGGCTCGGACGGATCGATGCCGGCTCCGGCCAGGATGGTCAGGATCTTGTCCCAGGCCTCGGCGAGCAAGCCCCCGCACCGGGACATGTCGGGCCTGCCTTCGCCGAGAATGGCCTGGCAGCTGATGTCGCCGTAGACGGCCGTGACCCGCTCCGTGAACCACTCCACGTATTCGGTGACCAGGAGATCGGCCCGTTCGTTTTGCAGTTCCTCTTCCCGGCCCCGGCCGACGTGGAGCCCGAGAACCAGGCAGCCGCCGGTCAGGATGCCGCAGGTCAGGCCGCAGGCGCCCATGCCGTGGCAGACGCCCGAGGCGGCGCGCACCAGCTCCCAGTTCTCGATGCCCTGGGCCCGCAGGGCCAGGAGGACCAGGATCTGGCTGCAACAGTAGTTTTTGGCGGCAAGGGGCATGATTTCGAGCAGGGTGGGGTTCATGAAGCCTCCTTGGCCGCGACGCACAGGCAGTAGCCGTAGCGCGGGCGCGGACCCGCGCCCGCGCATTCCGTTTCGCGGCCGGTGATCATCTCGATGACGCTTTTGGCCGAGCCCAGGGCAAAGGTCAGCTTGCACGCCAGTTCGGTCAGAAGCCGGGTGTGGTCCTCGAAAAAAAGGGGGGTCAGCCCGGCCTCGGCCAGCCGGGCCTCGAAAACGGGCCGGGCCACGGCCCCGGCCGCGCAGCCCCCGGCCGCAAAGGCCCCCGGCTGCGGCGCGGCGCCCTGGCGCACGTAGAGGTCGGCCAGGACCGCCCGGCCGCCGGCTTTAAGCACCCGGGCGATCTCGGCCAGACAGCCGGCCGCGTCGCCCGAGGCCGACAGCACGCACTCGCAAAAGACCCCGTCCAGGCAGGCGTCGGCCAGGGGCAGGGCCTGGCCCGCCCCCCGGACCACCGGGCCGTGGACCCGGGCCTCCCCCGCGAACCGGACCGACGGGTCCAGGCCCACGGCGGCAAGCCCCGCCCCGGCCAGCCGGGCCAGGGTCGTTCCGGGGCCGCAGCCGAGGTCCAGCACCCGGGCCCCGGGCGCGAAGCCGCAAGCCGCCAAGCCCCGTTCGGTCAAGGCCAGTCCGCCCGGGCGCAGCGTCTCGCCGGCCACCCGGCGGAAATCCTCGCGCTCGTAGGGCGAAACGCCTTGCGGCACTACTTGTCCTCCAGAAGCTGCTCCACTTCGAGCATTTTGCCCGTGGCCACGTACTCGGGGAGCAAGGACATGCCGCACTTGGGGCAGGCCAGGACCGTGATGGTGAAGCCGCCGTCCAGGTAATTGACGGCCACGGGCGTGGGGGCCAGCGGTGCGTCGCAGGCCGCGCAGACCCAGTCACCCGAGGTGGGGAGGTAGACAAGCGAATCGTTCATGGGTGGGATGCCTCCGGCGGCCGGGGGGAATAATTCCCCCCGGACCCCCTTAACGGTTACTCTTGCCGTCTTCCGGGGCCTTCCGCCCCGCGTAAATATGTGCCGCCTCCCCCCGCTGGGGAGGGTCCGGGAGGGGATCATCCCCTCCCGGCGGGGTCCGGGGCAGCGCCCCGGCCGCCGGAGGCATCTTTTCTTTTTCTTCCTACTTCCCCACGCCGGCCACGGTCATGCGGTGGCTGTAGGCGGCAAACACCCGGGCCGTGCCGCCTTCCAGGGCGTATTCGACCCAGTAGGTGACCCGGTGGGGGGTGAAGCTGGCCAGGAAACGGCCGTTCTCGCGATTGAGGAATTTCCGGCCCGTGGATTCGGCGTGGGCCAGGACCCGCTTGACGTCGTCGTCCAGGATGTGGCGGGCCTCCATGACGGCCCGGACCTCGGGCGTGACCGTGAAATCCGGTCCCACCGGGGCCTTCTCGTCCACGGCCTCGTTCCAGACCGTGCGCAAAAGCTCCCGGCGAAGCCTGGCCCGGGTCTCGTGGCGCATGGAAAAGCCGGGGTCCGGCCGGGTGGCCGGATCGGCCGCGTCCCGGCCCGGGAAGAGGAGGTCGAGCAGGTGGTAGGCCCGCTTGCCGGCGTGGGAGAACCGGTCGCGGCACATGGCGCAGGTGGCCAGATAGTCCTGGCCGCTTTCGGACACGCGGCGCTTGGTGAAGGCGGCGGCCAGTTCCGGGTTGGCGTTGCCGAGCAGTCCCCCGAAGCCGCAGCATTCGGTCAGGCGGCCGGACAGGGGCAGTTCGGCGAAAGCCACGCCGCGCTTGGCCAGGATCTCGCGGATGGCGGCCTGGGTGGCGGCGTCGTGGCGCGAGGTGCAGGAATCGTGGACCGCGACGGCGGCCGGCGGGGTGAAGCCGGGGGCTTCGGGCAGCCCGGTCTCCTCGTTTAGGACCTGCCACAGGGACACGGCCGGGATGTCCGGCGCGGCCTGCCGGAAGACGGACAGGCAGGAGGCGCAGGCCGTGACCAGCCGGGGCCGGCCGAGCTTTTCCCAGTCCGCCTGGAAGGCGGCCACGGTTTCTTCGAAAAGAGCCTGCCGCCCGGCCCACAGGGCCGGGGCCCCGCAGCAGCCAAGGCCGAGGCCGACGCCGCCGGAAAGGCGTTCGCGCAAAAAGGCGTAAGCCTCGGGGATGCGGCCGTCGGGTTCGCCGCCGAGCTGGCAGCCCGGGAAAAAGAGGTGGTCGCAGGTTTCCCGGCCGGGTTCGGCCCGAAGGAGGGCGAAATCCGGGCCGTTGGAAAAGGCCATGTCCTCCAGGGCGAACTCGTGGGCCGCTGGCGGCATCTTGCCCCGATTCACCATGTCGCGGCGCGAATCCAGGCACAGCTCGGCCATGGAGAAGTCTTCGGGGCAGACCTCGGTGCAAAGGCCGCACAGGGTGCACGAGTCGATCATCTGGTTGGCGTTGTGGTTGCCAAGGACGATGGACAGGTTGTTGTAGATCTGGCGGGCGTAGACCTTCGGATAGCCCTTGTAGTGCTTCAGGTATTCGCAGACCTTGACGCACTCCAGGCAGTCGCACTGGAGGCAGCGGCCGGCTTCGAGCCGGGCCGCGTCCGGCGTGTAGCCGGCGATCGGGTCTTGGGGGTCGATGCGCGAGGCGGGCGGCACGTCGGTCAGGTTCGTGGAGATCCGGGTGTCGGTCACGCCTTCCTTCTCGCGGCTGGCGGTGAGCGTTGCGCCGGAGAGGAAGCGGTCGATGGACACGGCGGCGCGACGGCCGTCGGCGACGAGGCCGATCATCGACCGGCTGGCGTCGTCGGCCGGCCATCCGCCGCAAAAAACGCCTGCCGGGCCGCAGGCCAGGGTCAGGGGATCGACGTCGGCGCGGGAGGGCGACAGGACGTTGTCCCGGGCGCATTCCACGTAGACGGCGTTGAAATCTTTCTGGACCGCCTCGAAAAGGGCGGCGTCCAGGGGCTGGCCGGTTTTGACGGTAACGCCCATCTGGGCGAGCACGGCCAGGGTTTCGGCCAGGACGGCCGGGGGGAGCAGGGCTTCGGGCAGTTCGGTCAGGATGCCGCCGGCCCGGTCGCGGGAGACGAACAACGTGACGGCGTAGCCCTTCTTGGCCAGGTCCCAGGCCAGGGACAGGGAGGACAGGTCGCCGCCGAGGGCGGCCACGGATTTGCCTTTGGCCGGCATGCAAAGCGGTTTGCCGCCGGAGGGGGTGGCCATGACGCAGGCCCGTTCCAGGTGCCCCATGGCGAGGGAGCCGCCGAGGTCCTGGCGGACGCAGGCCGCTTCGCAGGGGTGGTCGCAGATGCGGCCGAGCACGGCCGGCAGGGGCATGGTGCGGTCGAGGACCTTGCGCGCGCCAGGCAGGTCGCCGGTGGCCATCCTGGCCATGAATGCCCGCACATCCACGTGGATGGGGCAGGCGGCCTGGCATTTGGGCTGTTCTTCCTGGATGCAGCGGTGCTCGATGGTCCGCAGGTCCTGTTGATTCATGGGAACCTTCCGGAGGAAACGACGGGGCGAACACGTCATGCGTTCGCCCCGCCGTCCGTTTGCGCTGGTCTAAGACCGATGGGGGCTATTTGCCAAGGGCTTTGAGGCCGGCAAGCACCTTCTCGGGGTAGGCCGGCAGATGGCGGATGCGCACGCCGCAGGCGTTGTAGATGGCGTTGATGATGGCCGGGTGCGGGCCGCACAAGGGCACTTCACCGACGCCCGAGTTGCCGTAGGGGCCGTGCTCGCGCGGGGATTCCACGTAGTGGAGCTCCATGGCGTCCGGGATGTCCTTGATGTAGGGCACGCCGGCGCCGGCCAACGAGGAGTGCTTCTTGATGTCCTCGAAGTCCTCGGACAGGGCCAGGCCCACGCCCTGGGCCAAGCCGCCCCAGTTCTGGCCGTCGACGGTCTGGCGGTTGTTGATCGTGCCGATGTCCTCGACCAGGGTCATCTTGTCGACCTGGGTCTTGCCGGTGGCCAGCTCGACGGTGACCTCGGCCAGGAACAGGCCGTACATGTAGCAGCAGAACGGGGACCCGAGGCCGTTGGCGTCGCAGTCCTTGGCCGGGGCGGTCCAGGTGCCGTTGTAGCGGGTCTTGAGGCCTTCGGCGACCATCTCGTCGTAGGTCCGGAAGGTGCCGTCGGACTTGCGCATGGCATCGACGAGCTGCTTGCAGCCGTTGATGATGGCCTGGCCGACCATGACGTTGGAGCGGGAGCCGCCGGCCGGGCCGGAGTTCGGGCACTTGCCCGTGTCATTTAAGACCAGCTTGATCTTGGAAGCGCACAGGCCGAGCGGCTTCAGGGTCTCGTGGGCAAAGCCCAGGGTGCCGGCGTCGGAACCCTGGCCGTGGTCCTGCCAGGTGTTGTAGATGGTGACGCTGCCGTCGGCGTTGAGCTCGGCGTCGGCGCCGGCGGAGTCGGGGCCGTCAAGGCCGGAGCCGTAGATGCCGATGGCCACGCCCACGCCCTTTTTATGGGTGGCGGTGGAGTTCTTTTTGGCGTTGGCCAGGGCTTCCTTGTACTTGGGCCGCAGGATGTCGATCATCTCGGGCAGGGTCCAGGAATCGGGCACCTGGTCGGTCGGGGTGGTGTCGCCCGGGCGGTACACGTTCGCATACCGGAATTCCAGGGGATCCATGCCGAGCTTTTCGGCCATCTCGTCCATCAGGCACTCGGAGGGGAACATGATCTCCGGCGAACCGTAGCCGCGGAAGGCCGAACCCCAGCCGTGGTTGGTGGCCACGCAGTAGCCCTTGGCGCGCATGTTCGGGATGCCGTAGCCGGCCATCCAGTACTGGGAGCCGCGAAGCGTCAGGAGGTCGCCGAACTCGGAATAGGGGCCGTGGTCCACGATCCACTCCATCTCGGAAGCCACGATCTTCTTGGTGGCCTTGTCGACGGCGATCTTGCCCTTGGTCCAGAACGGGGAGCGCTTGCCGGTGTAGTACTGCTGCTGGGCGTAGTTGTAGTGCAGGTGGCAGGGGCGGCCGGTGGCCATGGCCGCGACGCCGACCAGGGCTTCCATGGTCGGGCTGAACTTGTAGCCGAAGGTGCCGCCGGTGGGGAGCTGGATCAGGATCAGGTTCTCCGGCTCGACGCCGAGGCCCGGGGCGATCATGTACAGGTGCAGGTACAGGCCGATGGACTTGGAGTGGATGACGACCTTGCCTTCCTCGTTCAAGTAGGCAAAGCCGACGTCCGGCTCGATGGGCAGGTGCGGCTGGCGCTGGGTGTAGTAGTCGCCGCCCATGACTTCGTACTTGGCGTCATTGAAGAAGGGGGCCACGTCGGCGCCCTTGGCGTGGTTCTGCTCGTAGTAGGTGTTGGGCGTGCCGGGGTGGATCTCGATGGCGTCTTCGGCCATGGCCGCCGGGGCGCTCATGTAGGCCGGCAGGACTTCCAGGTCGACCTTCACCTTTTCGGCGGCGGCGCGGGCGTTCTTCTCGGAGTCGGCCGCGACGAGCGCGATGGCGTCGCCGTACTGGAACACCTTGTCGTCGCAAAGGATGGGGCGATCCCAGCCGTCACCCTTGTTGGTGGGGAAGGTGATAAGCCCGGTGATGCGGTTTTTGCCCTTCACGTCCTTGGCCGTGATGACGCTGTGCACGCCCGGCATCTTGAGGGCTTCGGTGGCGTCCACGCCCTTGACGTTGGCGTGGGACACCCGGGCCTCGACAATGGCCAGGTGCAGGGTGTTGGGCGGCAGCTGGAGCTTCTGGTCGTCGCCAAAGGCCCATTGGCCCATGACCTTGGCCACGCCCGAGGGGCGCGGGGCGCGCGAACCGAAGATGTTCCCGTCGGCCGGCATGTTGTGGTTGATGTCGAGGGTCATTTCGCCGCGCAGGACCTTGGCCGCGTCCATGACCGCGTCGACCAGCGGGATGTAGCCGGTGCAACGGCACACGTTTTTGTGCTTCTGGAACCAGTCGCGGACCTGCTCGCGGGTGGGCTTGGGATTCTCGTCCAGAAGGCCCTTGGCGGACATGATGAAGCCCGGGGTGCAAAAGCCGCACTGGGCCGCGCCGTGGACGACCCAGGCGGTCTGGAGCGGGTGCAGGTTGGCCTGGTTGCCAAGACCTTCGATGGTGGTGATGCAGGCGTAGTCGGCCACGCGGCGGATCTTGGTGATGCAGGCGCGGGTGACCTTGCCGTCGATGATGACCGAGCAGGCGCCGCACTGGCCCTGGCCGCAGCCGACCTTGGTGCCGACCAGGTGCAGTTGCTCGCGCAGCACGTCGGACAGGAACGCATCCGGGTCGACGATGAGCTTGCGCTCGAAGCCGTTAACGATGAGGATTTTTTCCTGCATGTGTTTGCTCCATTTTCGGGTTAGAGTTTATCGATTCCGCCGACGCACGACACGGCCCTGATGCTCGGGCTGCGGCCGGATGCCGCGTCCATGCGGGTATTCCCGAAACGTCCGGCTTGCGCCGTCTTCCGTCCTCAGTTCTTGCCGAACCCGCACAACGGGTAGCGGCATTCCGGGCACATGGCGCACAGGCCGCCGTGCCCGAGCCGTACGATGTCGGTCCGGGTGAGCCGTTCGCCGGCCACCAGACGCGGTACGGTCAGGTCGAAAATGCTGGCCTTGTGGTACATGACGCAGCCGGGGAGCCCGACCACCGGCACCTCCCCGATGTAGGCCAGCATGAACATGGCCCCGGGGAAGGTGGGCGAGCCGTAGGTGACGACCTCGCCGCCGGCCGCCCGGATGGAGGAGGGGGACAGGTCGTCGGGATCGACCGACATGCCGCCGGTGACCGCGATCATTTCCGCGCCCTCGCCCATAAGCTGGCGGATGGCCCGCACGGTCATGTCCCGGTCGTCGGGCACGATGACCTGGCGCACCACGGTGCAGCCGAGGTCGTCGAACTTGCGCCGCAGGACCGGGCCGAACTTGTCCTTGATCCGGCCGTGGTAGACCTCGCCGCCGGTGGTGACCACGCCGACCCGAAGGGGCCGGAAGACCTGGACCGAAACGATGGGGCCGGTCTCGGCCACCACGGCCTCGACCCGCTCCAGCCGGTCCTTGCCGACCACCAGCGGCACCACCCGGGTGCCGGCCAGCATCTGGCCCGGGGAGACGACCGCGTCGGTGTGGACCGTGGCGATGGTCACTTCCTCGATGGCATTGAGGCGATCGAGGGCCTCGACGTTGATCTTCAAAAGCCCCCGCCGGTCGGCCAGCAGGTTGATGCGGCCCTCGCAGGGCTGGGTCAGGGTGACGCCCTCCCCGGCGATGGCCGCCGCGATCCGTCCGGCCGCGTCGTCCTCGTGGACGAGCCCTTCGGCCAGATCCCAGACGTAGATGTGTTCCTTGCCCAGACGCAGCAGGGTCGGGATGTCCTCGGGCAGGATGACGTGGCCCTTGCGGAAGGCCGGCCCCTTGCACTCGCCCGGCACGATGCGGGTGATGTCGTGGCAAAGGACCATTCCCTGGGCCAGTTCAACGGGAATGCTGCGCATGGAGGCTTCCTTGTTGGAGGTCGCGGCCAGCGGCCGTGGCGGCCGTGGTCCGGGTCTGTGCGGGCAAAGCAAAGCGGCCGCCGGACCGGGGGTCACGCTTTTTTGCGTTGCGTGACTGTCGCAGCAGGGCCGAAAATGGCGTGGTGGCGTCTGGCACGGCCGGAGCGGTGGGCTCCTGGCAGGGGATTGGTCTCTTATGTGTTAGGTTAAACATAAGCCTCTCGTGCCGTCCGTCTTGTCCGCATCAGGGCCCATCAGTGGGCTCTGGACGGAGATTTGAGAATATTGCTGGATTCGGTCGTAGGGATCGGCCTACGTTCCAGTGGATGAGCAAGAAGCAGGCCAAGGGAAACAGGGCCTGAAACCGCGAAATGGGGGGGGCAGGGGACTACTGTCACGCGACCGTTCTCGCCAGTGTGACCCGCTGACAGTGACCCCGCCCGGGCCATCGGGTCGGTTTCAGGGTTAACATACTGTTATTGCAAGGGAAGAAAGGCAAAAGTAATTTTGATCCACCAGAGCCTGGGGAATGGGTCAAAAAGCGACAGGAGCATGGGAAAACCGGCTTTTTTTATCAGCTATGCTAATAATAACCGCTTGATTTTATGGGTATTGTCTATGCTAAAATAAACATGTAGATGGAATGCCCGGCCTCCGGCAGCAGTGTCACGGAATGCCGAAGGCCGGTGTGGCGGCGCGTCCGGTCAGGCCGCGCCAAGCGGCGAGGGAAAGGGCGGGAACAGCCCGGGCCGCCGTGAGGACCCGGGCAAGGCGAGGGGCGCGGCCCTGGGAAAGGAGATGCCTTTCCCTGGCGAACGATCTGCGATGAAAACTTTTTCTTAAAAAATACGGGCGTATTTTTTAAGGGTCGCAACCCTAGAACAGGTTGTACTGGCGGATCTTGCGGTAGAGCGTCTTGCGGCAGATGCCCAGGGCCTCGGCGGCCAGGGACCGGTTGTTGTCGTAGAAGTTGAGCACCTTGGCGATGTGCTCCTTCTCCTTGGCTTCGAGGGTCAGGATGTCTTCCTCGGCCCTGGCCGGCTCCAGGAACTCGCGCGGCAGGGCGTGTTCGGTGATGAGGTTGTTTTCCGACAGGATGATCGAGCGCTCCATGACGTTTCGCAGCTCGCGCACGTTGCCCGGCCAGTCGTAGCCGGTCAGGCACTTCATGGCCCGGTCGGAAATCCGGTACGGGGCCTGGCCGGCCGTCAGGCGCGAGAGGAAAAATTCCACCAGGAGCGGGATGTCCTCGCGCCGTTCGCGAAGGGACGGCATCTCGATGTTGAAGACGTTGATGCGGTGGAAAAGCGCCTCGTGGAAACGGCCCTCGGCCACTTCCCGGGTCAGTTCGCGGTTGGTGGCGAAGACCAGCCGGATGTCGGCCCGGCGTTCCTCCTTCTCGCCCACCCGGCGGTAGGTCTTGTTTTCCAGGACCCGGAGCAAGGCCGCCTGGACCTCGATGGGCAGTTCCCCGATCTCGTCCAGAAAAAGCGTGCCCTTGTTGGCAAAGGACATGAAGCCCTCGGAGTTTTCCACCGCGCCGGTGAACGAGCCGCGCAGGTGGCCGAACAGTTCGCTGCGGGCCAGCTCCTTTTGCAGCGTCGCGCAGTTCTTGATGAAAAACGGCTTGTCCGCCCGTTTCGAGAGCGACTGGATGAGGTGGGCGGCCACCTCCTTGCCGGCCCCGGACTCGCCGGTGATAAGGACCGGCACCTCGGTCGGGGCCACCTTCTCGATGAGGTAGCGGACCTGCTTGATGGCCGGGGAGTTGCCGACCAGCTTGACCGGCGGAGTCTGGCCCTGGAAGTGGCGCAGGCGCCTGTTTTCCCGGCGCAGAAAGGTCCGCTGGTAGGCCCGTTCGATGAGAAGCTCCAGCTCGGCCAAGTTGAAGGGCTTGGTCACGTAGTCGAAGGCCCCGAGCTTCATGGCCTCGACCGCCGTGTCGATGGCCCCGTGCCCGGTGACGAGGATGGTTTCCAGGTCCTCCTGGCGCTGCCGGAACTCCACCATCAGGTCGATGCCGTTGGCGTCGGGGAGCCGGATGTCGAGGACCGCCACCTCGTATTCGTTTTTGGCCAAAAGCTCCCGGGCCTCCTTGGCCGAGCCGGCCACGTGGATGGTGCGGGCCGGAGTCGTAAACTCCTTGAGCATGAGCTTGCCGATGGAAGGTTCGTCGTCGACGACGAGGACGCAATAGGGATTATTCACGGAACTGGCCGCCGTCCAAGGGAAGTTTCACGGTGAAGTGCGTGCCGAGGCCGACTTCGCTCGCCACCTCGATCACGCCATGGTGCTCGCGCACGATGCTGTAGCAGGCGGCCAGCCCGATGCCGATGCCCTTGCCGACAGGCTTGGTGGTAAAAAAGGGATTGAAGAGCTTGTCCATGTTTTCCGGCGGAATGCCGCAGCCGGTGTCCTCCACGGACAGGTTGACGGTGTTGTCGTTTTCCGGGTGGGTGGTGACCGTGATCTCGCCTTCGCCGGGTATGGCGTCCATGGCGTTGGCCAGGATGTTCAAAAGGACCTGCTTGAGCTGGGCCTCGTCGCCGGGCACGGTCGGCAGGGAGTCGAAAAGGTTCACGGTCAGGCGCAGGCCCTGCTGGCCGCGTTCGTCCAGATGGCCGCGCAGGATGTTCAAGGTGTCGGTCACCACTTCGTTTAAGCACACGGGCGAGAAGGCCAGGGTGTGGGGCCGGGAAAAGGAGAGCATGGAGCGCACGATGTCGCGGCACCGCCGGCATTCCATGAGGATGGTCTCGGTGTATTCGGCCACGTCCGCGAAAAGGGGCTCGTCCACGGCCGCCCGGATGGCCGGCAGGCGGCGGCGGATGCCCTCGGCCAGGCCGTAGACCGCGGTCAGCGGATTGTTGATCTCGTGGGCCACGCCAGCGGCCAGCATGCCGATGGTGGCCATCTTTTCGGCCTGGTAATACTTGGCCTGGTACTCCTGCTCCATGGTCACGTCGCGCTTGAAGATGAGGATGCGCGACTCCGGGCTGTCCGGGTTGTGGATGGGCGAGGCCACCATCTCGAACTGGCGGACCTGGCCTGCGATCTTGAACGTGCCCATGCAGCGGCAGACGGCGTTGGACTTGAAGGACCGGTGGGCCGGGCACTCCGGGCAGGGCTTGTCCCCGCTGCGAAAAAGCCGGTAGCAGTGCTGGCCCTCGGGCCGGGGCACGTTGAAAAGCTCGTGGAAGACCCGGTTGACGGAGATGATGCGCAGGTCCTTGGTCAGGACCATCATGATGTCGGTGATGCCGTCGAGGATGGCCGCGATCTCCTGGCGCCGCAGTTCGGACTCCTGGTGGGCCTCTTGCAGTTCCTGCACCTTCTGCCGGAGTTCCTGGTAGAACCCGAGCTTGCTGTGCTCGATGCCGATCAGGTCCTCGAGAGTGGGCGGATGGAGCATGGCGTCACCTGGGTTCTCGGACTCAGACGGCGACGCGGGGCACGAACGCAGGCGCGACGGCGTGGTAAAGGCCTCGCGGCCTTCGCGGGCGACATCCAGCGTCAAGCGGCGAAAGGGCATGGTGCGCAAGGGGCCGGGCACAAGTCCGCCCGGTCCGGCGTTTTTGACCCTTTTGGGGGTTCCCTCCGGTGCGCGGTCTTTGTCCGTCGTCTGGCTGGACATGATGCCGTCCATGGGAACCGGCCGTCAAGACAGAAGAAGGCAGGCGGGCTCTTCGCCGCGGGCGACCGGCCGCTCGATGACCAGCCGGTCCGGTCCGGCCGGCTCGATGGCGGCAATGGCCCCGAGATCCAGGAAATCCTGGAGCGCGGCAATGGCCCGGATGCGAAAGGCCGGCATGGGCTGGCGGGTCAGGCCGGACAGGCGGCGCAGGGCCGGCAGCTCCAGGCGCAGGCAGGCCGGGCCGTGGGCGAGCAGGGCCGCCAGCCAGCGGTGGAAGGCGCTGGAGGCCAACGGCGTGCGGATGGCCAGCAGCCGCTCCACGCCCGGGGCGCCGCGTAGGCCTTCCATGATGCGGGGGCTGACGTCCACGGCGCAGATGCCGGCCGCCCGGTCGCACAAAAGCGTGTTTAGGAGCCTGGCCTGGATGTGGATGTCCCCGGCCTCGTCCTCGATCTCCAGGCGGGCGCTGGCCAGCCGCCACAGGGACCGCTCCAGGCGGCGGGTGGCGAACCGGCGGCCGCGCGGACGGATCAGCCGCATGAGGTCGCGCAGGTGGAACCGGGCCGCGCCGGTCCTGCCCCCGTCGCGAAAGGCCAGGAGCGCGCAGCCGAGAAAGGCGTCCAGGTCGTCCTGGTCGAGCCGTTCGCCGCAAAAGCGGATGGCCGCCCCCTCCCAGCAGGTGGCGAGCTCCACCCCCTCGAGCCACAGGCGCGGCCCCGGGTTTCTGGCGGCGAAAAGATCCGAGGCCAAAAGCAGGCCGAGCAGACGGTTGGCGAAATCCTGTTCCAGGGCCCCGGCCGGCCGGGCCTGTCCGTCGTGGCTGAAGGGGCTGTCGAGCGTCAGGGCGTCAAATCCGAACTCGTCGTGGTACATGGTCGTTCCCCCTGCCTCGTGCCGTTTTCCGATCCCTGCCCATGGGGGAAGGGCCGGTCCGTTCAAGGGCGGGCCGCCGCAACAGGGGCGGCCCGCCGGATGGTCGGTGTCAGCCGTTGTTGCGAAGCTTGGCCAGCATGCCGCGCAACTGGCGCAGGTGGCCGCGTTCCTCGTCCAGGCACTGCTTGACGATGCCCGCCTCGGCGGCGGGCAGGAGGTCCATCATCTCCCGGAAGTAGAGGATGGTGTCCTTCTCGAACCGGCTGGCCAGCTCGATGGCCGCGATGGCGTCGGCGGCGTCGGCCAAGTCCTTTTCCGGGGCCCCGCCGCAGAACAGGGCATGGGAGTCGAGGAGGGCCTGGACGTAGTCCATGTATTCCTCCTCGTCGCTCCCGGCCGGGATGGCGGCCTTGCCCACGCGGCCGGCCATGGCCTCGAACAGGGCCTGGTGGCGGGCCTCCTCGCCGGCGAAGAATTCGAGGAACCGTTTGACGTCCGGATTGGTCGCCCCGGCCGCAGCCTGGGTGTAGACATTGCGGCCCCGGCGCTCGATCTCGATGGCCGTGCCGACGATGTCGCTGGCGTTGAAAAAGTTAGCCATGATGGTTTCCCTCTTTGTACTCGCGGAGGTGAAGATGCCTCCGGCGGCCGGGGGGGATCATCCCCCCCGGACCCCCCGGATGGGGGACGACAGTGTGTCCCCCGTGTGGTTATCGCGTTCGCCTCATGCCGTGCGCCTATAGCTCGTTGGGCAGGGCCTTCAGCTGGGCGTACGAGTAGACCGGGCCGTCCACGCAGACGTAGCTCGAACCGATGTTGCAGCGGCCGCAGATGCCGATGCCGCACTTCATGCGCTTTTCCAGCGTGGTGTAGATCTGCTCGTCCTGGAAGTTGAGCTTTTTGAGGGCCTCCAGGGTGAACTTGATCATGATCGGCGGGCCGCAGGTGATGGCCACGGCGTTTTCCGGCTTGGGCGCCAGTTCCAGAAGGACGTTCGGAATGAGGCCCACCCGGTGCTCCCAGCCCTCGGCCTCGCGGTCGATGGTGAGCACCGTGTTGACGTCCTTGCGCGACGTCCACTCGGGCAGCTCCGAGGAAAAGGCCATGTCGGCCGGCGACCGGGCCCCGTAGAGGAGCGTGATGTCGCCGTAGTCGGCCCGGTTGTCGAGCATGAAGAGAAAGAGCGTGCGCAAGGGGGCCATGCCGATGCCGCCGCCGACAAAGACGATGTCCTTGCCCTTCATGGCTTCGTACGGAAAGGGCTTGCCGAGGGGGGCGCGCACGCCGACCTTGTCGCCGGCGGCCAGGCCGTGGAGCATGCCGGTCACTTCGCCGGCCCGCATGACCGAGAACTGCAGATAGTCCATGCGGGTCGGGGGCGAGTTGATGACAAAGGTCGATTCGCCGATGCCCGGGGCCGAGAGCTGGCCCACCTGGCCCGGCTCGAACGTGAAGGCCTTCATCTTGGCTTCGTCGTCGAAACGGACCCGGAAGGTCTTGATGTTGTGGGTCTCCTGGACGGTCTCCAGGATGGTGGCCACTTCCGGCAGATACGGATTTTTCGGATCGGTCATTTGCTGCACCTCTAGCCCTTGGCCCTGGCCACGGCGTTTTGCACGATCTCGCGGATGTCCACGGAGACCGGACAGCTTTTCACGCAACGGCCGCAGCCGCAGCAGGCGATGAGCCCGTCGTGCAGGGTCGGATAGTAGCTGAACTTGTGGCCCACGCGGTTTTTCAGGCGATGGGCCTTGGTCGGCCGGGGATTGTGGCCCGAGGCCTCCAGGGTGAACTGGAAGTGCATGCAGGCGTCCCAGGACCGCATCCGCCGTCCCTTCATACCGGCCGGCTCGTCGGTGATGGTGAAGCAGTAGCAGGTCGGGCACAGATAGGTGCAGGCCCCGCAACTGATGCACTTGTCCGACTGGTCGCGCCAGAAGTCCATGTCGTCGAAGGCGGCCAAAAGCGCGGCCGGGGAGCCTTCGAAGTCCGGGGCGGCGCCCAGGGATTCGAGGGCCCTGGCTTTGACGCCCTCGGCCTCCCCGACCTTGGCCGCGCCGTCGGTGAGCGCCGGGTTCTCCAGGAACGGTTGGCCCTTGTCGCTGACGGCCTCGACCAGGTAGCCGCCGGCCACCGGCGTCAGGAGCAGGTCCGAGCCGGCCGGATCGGCCGGGCCGGAACCGACCGCGTGGCAAAAGCAGGTGTTCTCGGCCTTGTCACAGGCCATGGTCACGAAGACCGTGGCCTCGCGGGCGGCCGTGTAATAGGGGTCCGGGAACTTCTCGCCCTGGTAGACCCGGTCGAAGATGAGAAAGCCGCGGGCCCCGCAGGGCTTGGCCCCGAAGACCACGGTCGGCTCGGCCGCGAGGTTGGGGATAAGGGCCAGGGTCGGCTTGCCCGGATCCTCGGCGTCCTTGCCCTGCTCGTAGCGGAACAGCTCCTGGCAGGCCGGGAAGACCGCGCCCTTGGGCGGGGCCGTGGCGTCGGAACCGAAGACCGGGGCCTTGGCCGCGTCATAGGGCCGGAAAACCACGCCCGGGCCTTCCTGGACCGGAACGAGCACCCGGCGGTCGGCCGCCAGGGACGCCAGCCACTGCGGCAGCTTTTCGCTTGCGATGTATTTGACAGCGGCCATTACCAGCCTCGCTCTTTGATGTTGGCTTCCTCGACCTTGAACTGCAAAAGCGGCGGAATGGCCTGGGGGTCAACGCCGGCCTGGTAGTCAAAGAGGTCGTGGATGGCGCGGTTTAAGTGCTTTTTGAGGGCCAGCACCGGGATGTCCATGGGGCAGGCCCGCTGGCATTCGCCGCACTCGGTGCAGCGGCCGGCCAGGTGCATGGCGTGCACCACCTGGAACATGAGCTTTTCCGTCACCGTATCTTCCTGGGTCAGCCAGTGGGGCTCGCGGCTCTGGGCGATGCAGTGGTCGCGGCACACGCACATGGGGCAGGCGTTGCGGCAGGCGTAGCAGCGGATGCAGCGGTCCATGTGGTAGCGCCAGAAAGCCATGCGCTCGGGCACGGTCATGGCGTCGAGGGCGGCCAGATCGGCGTCCACGGGCGTGGCCGGCGTGGTCGGGGCGATGGGGTCGCCGACGTAGGTGTCGGCCAGGACCGCGTTCGGGAACTGGCAGCGGCCGCACTTGTCGGCCCGGACGTCCAGAAAGGGCATGGCCACGGTCTGGCCGCCGGCCGTGACCGACACGGTCTTGCCGTCCGTGGCGACGCTGGCCGCCTGTCCGGCCGGGGCGTCGGCCGCAGCGAGCTTGCCCTTGACCTTGGTCAGGTCGATGACGCCCGTGCACGGCATGCCGAAGATGACCACGCTGTCGCGGTCGATGAGGTTTTCCTGGAGCAGCTCCACCACCGAGCGGGAGTCGCAGCCCTTGACCACCACGCCGACCTTCTTGCCCCGGAAAAGGGGCAGGTACACGGCCGGGTTGTGGACATTGAGGGGGCCCCACTCGAGCTTGTCCACGTCCGCGTCGCTGCGCATGAACAGCGGGGTGTTGTGGAGCGGGTCGTAGCCCTTTTGCCAGCCGATGACGCACTCAAGGCCGGGCAGGGCCTCCTTGATGCGGGTTTTGAGTTCCTCAAGCCGCGACACGGTTGCCTCCTTGGCTGATGGCCCCGGCGACCTTGGCGAGCTGTTCCTGCGACACGGCGTCAAAGCGCGGCGCGGGACCCAGGGCGTGAATCTGTTCGGTGAATACCGTCACCACCTTCTGCCACCGCTGGCCTTCCGAAGCCGAAACCCAGGTGTAGTCGAACCGGGCCGGGTCGATGCCGAGGATGGGCAGAAAGCGCTTGAGGACCTCCAGCCGGCGCCGGGCGTAGAAGTTGCCCTCGGCGTAGTGGCAGTCGCGGGGGTGGCAGCCGGAAACCAGCACGCCGTCGGCCCCGTTGATGAGTGTCTTGGCGATGAAAAGCGGATCGATGCGTCCCGAGCAGGGCACGCGGATGATCCGCAGGTCCGTTGGCTGGTTGAACCGCCCGACGCCCGCCGTGTCCGCGCCGCCGTAGGAGCACCAGTTGCACAGGAATCCGACGATACGCAGTTCCTTGCCGGTCAGGACTGGCATAAGGCGTTGACCTCCGCGAGGATTTGGTTGTCCGTGAAGTGCGAGAGCTGGATGGCGCCCTGGGGGCAGGTCGAAGTGCAAAGGCCGCAGCCCTGGCAGACGGTCTCGATGACCTCGGCCTTTTTCTGGCCCCGGAATTCGACTTCCTTGATGGCCTTGAACGGGCAGGTGATGATGCACTTGCCGCAGCCCACGCACCGCTTGATGTCGACCTTGGAGATCTGCGGGTCGCTTTCCAGCATGTCCTTGGAGAAAAGGGCCAGCACCTTGGCCGCGGCCGCGCTGCCCTGGCCGACGGACTGCGGGATGTCTTTGGGGCCCTGGCACGAGCCGGCCAGATACACGCCGGCCGTGTTGGTCTCCACGGGCTTGAGCTTGGGGTGGCTCTCCATGAAGAAGCCGTACTTGTCGTAGGAGATGCGCAGCTTCTCGGCCAGTTGGGGCGCGCCCTTGGCCGCTTCGGCCCCGGCGGCCAGAACCACCAGGTCGGCCTCGATCTCCACCTGGCAGCCGGCGAGCGTGTCGGCCCCGCGCACGATCAGCTTGTCGCCCTTGGGATAGACCATGGCCACGCGGCCCCGGATGTAGCGGGCCCCGTACTCTTCCATGGCCCGGCGGGTGAACTCGTCGTACATTTTGCCGGGGGAACGGATGTCCATGTAAAAGACGTAGGACTGGGAATCCGGGATGTGGTCCTTGGTCAGGATCGTCTGCTTGGCCGTGTACATGCAGCAGAATCCCGAGCAGTAGGGCCTGTCCAGCGACTTGTCGCGCGAGCCGACGCACTGAATGAAGACGATGTTTTTCGGCTCCTTGCCGTCGGACGGGCGCTTGATGTGGCCGCCGGTCGGGCCGGAGGCCGAAAGCAGGCGCTCGTACTGGAGGCCGGTGATGACGTCGGGGTAGCGGCCGCCGCCGTACTCCGTGACCTTGCTGATGTCGAAGAGGTCGTAGCCCGTGGCCGCGACAATGGCGCCCACGTCCTCGGTGACCAGCTCGTCGGTCATGTCGTAGCGGATGGCCCCGGTGGGGCAGACCTTGGCGCACACGCCGCACTTGCCCTTGACGAACTGGCGGCAGGTGGTCGGGTCGATGACCGCCTTTTTCGGAATGGCCTGGGGAAAGGGGATGTTGATCGAGGTGGTGGGCCCGATCTTCTCGTTGAAGGCGTCCGGGTTTTTCTTGCTCGGACACTTCTCGGTGCAGGCGCCGCAGCCGGTGCACAGCTCCCAGTCCACATAGGTGGCCTTTTTCTTGACCTGGACCTGGAAGTTGCCCACGTAGCCGCCGATGGAGTCCACCTCGGAGTAGGCGTGGAGCGTGATGTTGGGGTGCTGGGCCACGTCGACCATCTTGGGGCCGAGGATGCAGCTCGAACAGTCGACCGTGGGGAAGGTCTTGTCGAGCTTGGCCATCTTGCCGCCGATGGTGGATTCGCGCTCGACCAGGACGACCTCGAGGCCGCCGTCGGCGCAGTCCAGCGCCGCCTGGATGCCGGCCACGCCGCCGCCGATGATCATGACCCGCTTGTTGACCGAGAACTTGCTCGGCACGAGCGGGGCGTCGCGCCGCAGCTTTTCGGCGGCGATCCGGACCAGGTCCAGGGCCTTGTTGGTGTTGGCCTCGCGGTCCTTGCCGATCCAGGAGACGTGCTCCCGGATGTTGGCCATCTCGAACATGTAGCGGTTGAGCCCGGCCCGTTCCACGGCCCGCCGGAAGGTGGGCTCGTGCATGCGCGGGGTGCAGGAGGCCACGACCACGCCGGTCAGGTTTTTTTCCTTGATGGCCTGGATGATGCCTTCCTGGCCGGGTTCCGAGCAGGCGTACATGGTGTCCGTGGCATAGACGACCTCGGGAAAGTCCAGGGCGGCCTTGGCCACGGTAGCGGTGTCCACCGTGCCTTCAATGTTGCTGCCGCAGTGGCAGACGAAAACGCCTATTCGCATTGGCTATGCTCCCTCGCCTGTTAGTCCGCGCCCGCCAGGGCCTTGGAAAGGACGGGCCTCGGATCGACGCACAGCTGGCCGAACCCGAGTTCCTCGTCCGACACGTTCAGGGCCACGCCCATGAGCTGGGTGAAGTAGGGCACGGGGATCTTGTAGCTGGTCCCCTGGGCCCGGTTGACCTGGCCTTGGCGCAGGTCGAGGTTCATCTGGCAAAGCGGGCAGGCGACCGCGATCATGTCCGCGCCGGCGAGCTTGGCCGTTTCCAGGAGCTTCCCGGAAAGCGTGGCCACGACGTCGGGGCGGGGAATGCCGTAGGAGGCGCCGCAGCATTCGACCTTGAGCGGAAAAGGCACGACCTCGGCCCCCATGGCGGACAGGATGTTGTCCATGGCCATGGGGTTTTCGCAGTCGTCAAAGGCCATGAGCTCGGGGGGCCTGTTCATGATGCAGCCGTAGTAGCAGGCGACCTTGAGGCCCTTTAAGGGCGTGCGCACGGCGGCCTTCAGGGCGTCGAGGCCCACGGTCTCGACCAGGGCCTGGAGCACGGACTGGGTATTGACCTGGCCGCCGTAGGGGACGTCCAGGAGCTTGTTGACCTTTTCGGCCGTGGCCGGGGTCTCCATGCGATGGTTGGCCGTGCGCAGGTTGGTCAGGCAGCTCGGACAGGGGGTGATGGCGGAGCGCAGGCCCATGTCGGCCACGAGCTGGAGATTCCTGGCGGACAGGGCCGCGGACAGGACGTGGTCCTTGGTGTGGGCCGGGCTCGAGCCGCAGCAGCTCCAGTCCGGAATGTCGACCAGGGACAGGCCGACCGCGGCGCAGACGGCCCGGGTCGAGGCGTCGTATTCCCTGGAAGTCCCGAGGCCCGAGCAGCCCGGGTAGTAGGCAATGGCTTCACTCATGAGTTCGACTCCCTCTCGAAGCGCTCGAAGATCCGGGCCACGTGCTCCTTGCCCTGGATGTCATGGGGCGTGAAGGACAGTTTGCCCTTGGGCAGCATTTTCGGCCCAAGGTCCATGTCGGTCCAGAAACGGCCGGTCCGGGTGATGTAGTTGACCATGAGGCCGAGTTCGAAGACGCGGCCGTGGGCCCGGACCGAATCCAGGAAGGAGTCCCAGAAGGTCTTGACCTGGGGCACGGCGGCCAAGCCTTCGCGGCGGGCCATGTGGCGCAGGACGTCCATGACGCGGGCCACGTCGATGTTGTTGGGGCACCTGGTCGTGCAGGACTCGCAGGTGGCGCACAGCCAGATGGATTTGCAGGACAGCACGGTCTTTTTCTGTCCGGCCTGGAGCAGGCGCATGATCTGACTGACCGGGATGTCGTAGACGAAGGTGTACGGGCATCCGGCCGTGCAGTTGCCGCACTGGTAGCACAGGCTGACATTCTGGCCGGACTCTTCCTCCACCCTGTGAACGAAATCTCCGTCGTAATCGCAGGTGAGATTGATGCTATTCATACAATCCTATCCGGTTGACGTGAAAGAAACCAACGTTAAGGCAAGCAGGTCGCCTGACACCAGGGAGGCCGGCGACACGACGACCGCGGTCCGGGGTGGATAGCATGGCGGTCCCTCGTTTGCCACCCCGGACCGGGCGTCGCGCCTGGAGGAATTTCTATACTTATTTCAACTAGTTGCTTAGAAAGTGTGTTTCTCTTCTCAGGGCATGTATCAAATAGGAACAAAGTCGCGAAAATCAAGACCCACCGGACGCGCTGCCCGTCCGTCGTGCCGCACCTGCCGTCGCACCGGTCGCGCCGGCCATAGCCCGACCGCGGCCGGACGTGGGGCGCCGCGCGTCGGCCAGACGACCCGGGGCGGAGGCTGCCCCTGGATGTTCAAAGGGGGCCCGGAGGCCCCCTTTGACGCAACAGCCGTTGTTGTTACAGGGCGGCCGTGTAGATGGCGGCCACGTCCTTGTCGGTCGGGCAGCGCGGGTTGGTGAAACCGCAAGCGTCCTTCTGGGCGTTGCCGGTCATGGTCGGGATGTCGGTGGCCTTGACGTCCTTGCCGTAGCGCTTGCCAAGCTCGACCAGGCCGGACGGGATGCCGACGTCGGCGGACAGCTGGCGAATGGCCTTGAGCGCCAGTTCGGCGGCGTCGCGGGGAGCCATGCCGGCGATGTTCTCGCCCATGATCTCGGCCATGGCGGCGAACTTCTCAACCTTGGCGATCAGGTTGAACTTCTCGACGTGGGGCAGGAGAATGGCGTTGCATTCGCCGTGCGGCAGGTCGTAGAAGCCGCCCAGCTGGTGGGCCATGGCGTGGACGTGGCCCAGGCTGGCGTTGTTGAAGGCCATGCCGGCCAGGTACTCGGCGAAGCACATGCCTTCGCGGGCTTCCATGTCCTGCCCGTTGGCCACGGCCTTGCGCAGGTACTTGAAGATCAGCTTGATGGCTTCGATGGCGCAGGCGTCGGTCATCGGGTTGGCGATGGTGGACACGAAGGCCTCGACGGCGTGGGTCAGGGCGTCCATGCCGGTGGCGGCGGTCAGCGCCGGGGGCATGCCGACCATGAGGACCGGGTCGTCAATGGCGATATGCGGGGTCACGCGCCAGTCGACAATGGCCATCTTCACGTGGCGGGACAGGTCGGTGATGATGCAGAAACGGGTCATTTCAGAGGCGGTGCCGGCCGTGGTGTTGACGGCCAGGTAGGGCATGAAGGGCTTGGTGGACTTGTCCACGCCTTCGTAGTCGTGGATCTTGCCGCCGTTGGCCACGCAAAGGCCGATGCCCTTGCCGCAGTCGTGCGAAGAACCGCCGCCGAGGGTGATAAGGCTGTCGCAGCCCTCTTTCTTGTAGACATCCACGCCCTTGTGGACGTTCTCGTCGGTGGGGTTGGGGATGGTTTCGTCATAGATGTGGTACTTCATGCCGGCGGCGTCGAGCAGATCGGTGATCTGCTTGGCGATGCCGACCTTGACCACGCCCTTGTCGGTGACGATCAGCGGTTTGCTGCCGCCCAGGGCTTTGATCTTCTCGGGGATCTGCTTGGCGGCGCCGATGCCGATGAGGGTCACGCTGGGAATGAAGAAACCGTAGACTTGCTCGCGAACTGCCATGGTGCCAACCTCACTTGGGTTAAGGTTATGGTTTTGCGAACGGACCCCAAACCTGATTTCCTTGCGGCTTTTGGGTAAACGCAATTCCCCATAGAGCAATTCCCGGGCCACTTTTTACTTCCAATCATTTCAGAGTCTTGCCCTTTGAGGGCCGGGCAGAGGCGGGGCAGTCTGGCCGCCGTGGGTGCCCCGTGCCCACCGGCGCCGGCCGGGGCCCCTGGCCTGGAAATCGGAAAAAGCCGGCTTATTCCGGGGGTTGGGGCCATCTGGACAAGTTGTCCCATGCCTTGGCCGTGATTGGGTAAAAAGGTTACAGCCTTCCCCGGTGGGGAGAGTTGTCCCGTTCCGGCCGGGGTGGATCAAAATAAAGTCTTTATATGAAACATGGTTGAGAAAAAGTGTCCCACCCGGGGCGCCTGGGACAAAACGACTCGGCCGGGTGGCTGGGGCCGAGGAGGCCGGGACCGCGCCCGCTTTTTCCCGCCACGCAAGGCGTAACCGGATCGACACGGACCGCCCTTACGAAGTATCTGTCCAATCTAAACCGGGAGGGTGCCATGCGGGTGCTTTTCATTTGCGTGCACAACAGCGCCAGGAGCCAGATGGCCGAGGCCTATCTGCGCAAATTCTGCGGGGAGGCGGCGGAAGTGGAGAGCGCGGGGCTCGATCCCACGTCCGTCAACCCGCTGGTGGTCGCGGTCATGGCCGAGGAGGGGATCGATCTGTCCGGAAAGGCGACCCGCCGGGTGTTCGACCTCTTCCGGGACGGCAGGCTCTTTGAATATGTGGTCACGGTATGCGAGGAATCGCTCGAGGGGCAGTGCCCGGTCTTTCCGGGCGTGACCCACCGGCTGCACCTGCCCTTTCCCGATCCGGCCGGGGTGGTCGGCACCGAGGCGGAGAAGCTGGCCAAGGTCCGGGAAATCCGTGACCGGATCCGGGAGCGCATGGCCGTATTGGCCGAGGAAATCGCCTGCTGCGGTCCCCGGCGGCAGGAACGTCGGGGCGATGGGGGAGAGGACCCGCCAGGGGCTTTGTCATGAAGAAAAAGAACATTCTTTTCTTGTGCACCGGCAACGCCTGCCGCAGCCAGATGGCCGAGGGCTTTGCCCGGGCGCTTCGGGACGACGTCCTGGTGGCGTATTCGGCCGGGGTGGAGAAGCACGGGCTCGATCCCCGGGCCGTGGCCGTCATGGCCGAGGCCGGGGTGGACATTTCGGGCCAGACGTCCAAGCTTGTGGAAGAGCTGCCCAATGTGGCCTTCGACTATGTGGTGACGCTGTGTGGCGCCGCCCATGACCAGTGCCCCTTTTTCCCGGGGCCGGTCAAAAAGGTCCACGTGGGCTTTGACGACCCGCCAGCCCTGGCCGTCGGGGCCGCCAGCGAAGAGGAGGCCCTTTCCCACTACCGCCGGGTGCGCGACGCCATCCGCGACTTTGTGGGCGGGCTGCCGGACAATCTGGACGCGGCCGACGGGAACAGCGCCTGACAGACGGCAGCGCGCGATGAATCGTATTTTATAATAACGAGTTGCGTTTGTTGCGCACAGACAGGGAACACGTTTTCATCCGCCATCCTTCCGGATTCCCACCCGCCCCGTCGAGGGGGTCCGGGGGGATGATCCCCCCGGCGGGTCCAGGGCGGCGCCCTGGCCGGGTCTGGGGCGGAGTCCCAGTGGCCCCGGCCGCCGGGGCATTCAACGACGCAATTCGCGCACCCCGTCTTCGCCGGCGACCACGACCAGGGCGGCGAGGCCGATGAAGAGGCCATGGCCGGCCACGCCGCCCCGGGCGTCGAGGGCGGCGGCCAGGCCGGCCGGGTCGGCCATGGGGCCGAAAGGGCAGTCCGCGATGACGTTGCCGCGCTCGGTGCGCATGGGGTCGCCGTCCGGGCGCAGGCGCAGGGCGGGATGGCCGCCGAGGCCGGCCAGGAAGCGCAGCTCGGAAGCCAGGGCAAAGGGCGTGATCTCGACCGGCAGCGGATGGCGGGTGCCGAGCCGGGGACTCAGCTTGCCGGCGTCGGCCACGATGACGAGCCGTTTGGCGGCCTGGCCCACGATCTTCTCGTAGAGGAGGGCCCCGCCGCCGCCCTTGATGCAGTCGAGATTCGGGTCGATCTCGTCGGCCCCGTCGATGGCCAGGTCGAGTTCGGGCCGGTCGTCCAGGCTTCCCACCGGCAGGCCGTGTCGGCGCAGGGCCTCGGCCATGAACCGGGCCGCCGGCACGAAGACCGTGCCGGCCAGTTCCCCCCGCCCGGCCCGGTCGGCCAGAACCGGCACGGCTTCCACGGCCGTGGACCCGTGGCCGAGGCCCACGGCCATGCCGGCTTCGACCAGGGCCGCGGCATGGGCGGCGGCCGCCTGCTTGAACCCTCTCGCAACCTCCGGTGAAACGCGCGGTGACGGCGTCATGGGCACTCCTTGCATCGTTGCGGGCTTGCGTCCCGGCTACCAGAAAAAAACGGGCCGCGCCAAGGAAGTCTCGGGCGGCGGCAAAAAAACCATGTTTTCCCGGCCCGGCCGTTTGCCTTTTGCCGGCAAAGCGTGTTTAGTTTCGAACGATGCTCCTGAAACGGGCGGGCCGCCCGCCAAAGCCTAGACCCAAGGAGGAGACGCAATGGACCTCGACGCCTTGCAGGCGATCTGCCGCCGGATCCGCCACGATATTCTTACCTCCACCACCGAAGCCGGGTCCGGCCATCCGACCTCGTCGCTTTCCGGAGTGGAACTCATGGCCGGACTGCTTTTCGGCGGCCTGTTCCGCTTTGACGCCGACCGGCCCGACCGGCCGGACAACGACCGGCTGATTTTTTCCAAGGGGCACGCCTCGCCGCTTTTTTACGCCCTCTGGGCCGCGGCCGGCAAGATATCCCGGGCCGAACTCATGACCCTTCGCCAGTTCGGCTCGCCGCTGGAAGGCCACCCCGTGGCCGGCACGCCCTTTGCGGAGGCCGCCACCGGGTCCCTCGGCCAGGGCCTGTCCATCGGCGTCGGCATGGCCCTAAACGCCAAATTCCTCGACAGGCTGCCCTACCGGACCTACGTGCTGCTCGGGGACTCGGAAATGGCCGAGGGCTCGGTCTGGGAGGCGCTGGAAATCGGGGCCCACTACGGCCTCGACAACCTGGTCGCCATCCTCGACATCAATCGCCTGGGCCAGCGCGGCGAGACCCTCTACGGCCACGACCTCGGGGTCTACGACCGCAAGCTTTCCGCCTTCGGCTGGAACACCGTCCTCGTCGACGGCCACGACCAGAAGCAGGTCCTCGAGGCCTACGCCGCGGCCGAGGCCGTCAAGGGCCGGCCCACGGCCATCATCGCCCGGACCGTCAAAGGCAAGGGCGTGTCGTTTATCGAGGACAAGAACGGCTGGCACGGCAAGCCCCTGCCCAAGGAAGACCTGCCCCGGGCCCTGGCCGAAATCGGCGCGGCGGACCTGGACATGACCCTGCCCCTGGCCCAGCCGCCCGGGCTTTCGGCCCAGGCCGGCGCCGCCTTTGCCGTGCCGCCGCCGGACTACGATCCGAAAAAATCCTACGCCACCCGCAAGGCCTACGGCGACGCCCTGGCCCGGCTGGCCCCCGGGCATCCGGACATGGTGGTCCTCGACGGCGAGGTCAGCAATTCCACCTATGCCGAGGACATGAAAAAAGTCGCGCCGGACCGGTTTTTCGAGATGTACGTGGCCGAGCAGAACATGGCCGGCGTGGGCCTTGGCCTGTCGCGGCGGGGCAAAAAGCCGCTGTGCTCGACCTTTGCCGCCTTCTGGTCCCGGGCCTTCGACCAGATCCGCATGGCCCAGTACTCGGCCGGCAACGTGGTCTACTGCGGCTCCCACGCCGGGGTGTCCATCGGCGAGGACGGCCCGTCCCAGATGGGGCTCGAGGACCTGGCCATGTTCCGGGCCATAAGCGGCAGCGCGGTCCTCTACCCCGGGGATGCCATGTCCTGCGAGCGGCTGGTGGAGGCGGCGGTTTTGCGCACAGGCATCACCTACATCCGGACCACCCGGGCCGCGACGCCGATCCTCTACGGGCCGGAGGAAACGTTTCCCGTCGGCGGCAGCAAGGTCCTGCGCTCCTCCGGCGCGGACAAGGTCCTGGTGGTGGCCGCGGGCATCACCCTGGCCGAGGCCCTGGCCGCGGCCGACAGCCTGGCCGGCGAGGGCACGGCCATCCGGGTGCTCGACGCCTACAGCGTCAAACCCCTTGACGAAAAAGGGATTCTCGCGGCAGCTGAAACCGTGGCCGCCGTGGTGGTGGTCGAGGACCACTATCCCGAGGGCGGCCTTGGCGAGGCGGTGGCCGCGGCCTTTGCCGGCACGGCCAAGAAGGTGGTGCGGCTGTCCGTGGAAAAGATGCCCAAAAGCGGCAAGCCCCAGGAGTTGCTGGACTTCGAGGGCATCTCCCGCGCGGGCATCGTCAAAACCGTCAAAACCCTGCTGTGAGGCGACCATGCGACCCGAGAATCTCAAAACCCGCATCTTCCTGGACGGAGCCGACCCCGAAGAGACCCGGCAGGTCCTAAAAGCCCTCGGCTTTCTGGACGGCCAGACCACCAACCCGAGCCTTATCGCCAAGAATCCGGCCGCCCAGGCCCACAAGGTGGCAGGCAACAAGTTCAGCGGCACGGCCATCTACGAGTTCTACAAGGAACTGTGCCAGGAACTTGCGGCCCTGCTGCCCCAGGGCTCGATCTCCATCGAGGTCTACGGCGACGCCAAGACCACCACGGAAGCCATGCTGACCCAGGCCCGGCAGTTCGACACCTGGATCAAAAACGCCCACATCAAGCTGCCGACCACGGCCGCCGGGCTCGAAGCGGCCAGCGTCCTGGTCGGCGAGGGCCGGCGCGTCAACATGACGCTGGTGTTCAGCCAGGAGCAGGCGGCGGCCGTCTATGCCGCCACCAAGGGGGCACGGCGCGGGGCCGTCTTCCTGTCGCCTTTCATCGGCCGGCTCGACGACCGGGGCGAAAACGGCATGGACCTGATCCGGCATATCCTCAGGATGTACCAGGCCAGCGACGGCCACGTGGAGGTGCTGACCGCCAGCGTCCGGTCCATGGAGCACCTCCTGTGCGCGCTCTCGATCGGCAGCGACATCATCACCGCGCCCTACAAGCTCCTCATGGCCTGGGCCGAGGCCGGCATCCCCATCCCCGGCCCGGACTACGCCTACGCTCCCGGCAACCTGGCCCCCATCCCCGACGAGGGCCTGCCGCTCGACAAGCCCTGGCAGGAGTATGCCATCGGCCATCCCCTGACCGATTCCGGCATGGTGAAGTTTTCCGAGGACTGGAACGGCCTGATCGACATGTCGTCCTAGGGTCCCGGCCCACGAGCGTTTTTTGGCGCGCCCGCCGCTTGTGCGACGGGCGCTTTTTTTGTGGCCGATCACAGGCCCAGGGCCGGCCCAACAGGCGGCGCGCGGGGGCGGACCGCTCTTTTCCCGCGTGGCCAACTCCATGGGAAACAAGCCGTTGGCCACGAACCAGTCCCGCGCCCCTGGGCGGCCTCGGTGCCCCACGGTTTGCGCATTGACAAACCGACTGGCGAGGGCCATCAAAATGGCGGAACCGACAGGTGTGTAACGTCCAGGGAGAACCGGCCATGACCTCGGCACGCGTAATGATCGTGGAAGACGAAGCCATAACCGCCATGGCGACCGGGGCCATGCTCAAGCGGCTCGGGCATGTGGTCGCCGCTTCGGTCTCCACGGGCGAGGCCGCCCTGGAAGCCTTCTTCCGCCATGCGCCGGATCTCGTGCTCATGGACATCCGTCTCGACGGGGACATGGACGGCATCGAGACGGCCTGCCGCATGCGGCGCGAGTCCAACGTGCCGGTGGTCTTCGTCACGGCCTACGTGGACGAACGGACCCGGCGGCTGGCGGCCGAGGCCGGGCCCCTGGCTTTCGTGGCCAAGCCGCTCGACGAATACGACCTGGACGCGCTGCTCGGCCAGCTGCCCGAGATCCAGGCCCGGTGACCGGTCCCGGCTACGAGGCCTTTGGCCTGGACGGCGATTTCACCGCCGCCTTTCTGGCTGCCCGGCGGGTGGCCGATCTGGCCGGACGCGATCCCGCCGCCGTGGCGCCGGCCACGGTCACGGCCCTGCGAACCCTGCTCGCCCGAAACGACCACGCCCGGCAGACCCAGGCCCGCATCCTCTACCGCGAGGCGGCCGGGGCCCTCGTCACTTTGCTGGCCAAGGGGCCGCCGCATCTGGCCGGCCTGTCCCGGGAGGCCCTGGCCCGGGCCCTGGCCACGCCGGGCAAACCCCGCCTGGCCACGGCCGAGGCCGTGGGGGCCCTGCCCCTGGCCGGACTTCGCGGCCCGGACGTGCCGGTGCCGCCGTCCGTCGCCGGGCCGGCCACCTTTGCCGCCCTGTGCGGCCGGGCCGGGGCCGACCCCGCGGCCGGAGTCCGTCCCGCCGGCCGAAGCCTCCTTGTCCCGACCCGCCGGCCGGACAGGCTCCTGGTGGTCAAGCGGCTGCGCCAGGGCGAGGATCCGTCCGGACTCGCCCGGGAGGCGGCCTGGATGGAGCACTGCGCCACCCTTCCTTTTCCCGAGCCCTGCCACGTGCCGACCCCCTGCCGGGACGGCGAGCCGGTCCTTTTTGCCGTCCCGGACCTGCCGTTCCCCCTGGCCGGCCTGGACCCCGCCGGCCGGTGCCTGGCCTACCTGGCCCGGACCGACTATTTCGCCTACCCCAACGCCGCCGGCCCCCAGGCCCTGGCCGATGACGCCCTGGCCGGGGCGCTCGGCCGGGCCGCCTTCCTTTTCGGCTGGCTGGCCGGCCAAGGCATCCTCCACGAGGCCGCCATCCCGCTTTTCCACAACCGGGTCCAGCGCGGCCGGCGCGAGGACGGCGGGGTCTACGACTGGCGCCTGCCCGGCCGGCTCGACCGGTGGCTCCACTCGTCGCTCCACCCCAATTTCGGCCTGTCGGGCCTGCGCGACTTCGAACACCTCGTGGCCCTTGGCGACCGGACCGGCACCCTCTACCGCCGCCTGGGCGACCATCTGGTCAGCCTGTTTCTGGTCGCGGGCAGCGCCTTTCGCCTGCGCGACCCCGCCCTGGTCGGCACCCTCCCGGACGGCCGCCCGGCCGACGCCCGCCACCTCTTTGACGAGGACCTCCTGGCCCGTATCGTCGGCCACATCCATGGCCGCTACTTCGAGGGCTTTGTCGGCGAGGCCGGGGCGCGGGTGCCCTTCCACCCGCGCGAACTGGCCCGGCGCATGGTGGAGGAGATGGGCGTGGACCGGCACATGGCCGAGCTTTTGCGCCTGGACGACCAGGCGGCGATGACCGACGCCGCCTTCGTGGCCTTTCTGACCGACCGGGGCCTGGCCCCGGCCGAGGCCGCCCGCCTGCGCCGGGGCCAGGCCGATGTGGAGCTGGCCACCGGCCCGCACCTCGGGGCGTTCAACAACCGCACCAGCCTCCCGGAACTGAACGAAGCCACGGCCGCCTCCGTGGCCGCCTGCCTGGCCGCCCGCCACGAAAAGAGCGGAGAGAAGAGGCCTCCGGCGGCCGGGGGGGATCAGCCCCGGACCCCCTGAAAGGGGGCTGCCGCAACGGGGCTTGGGGCGTCGGCGTTCCGGTCTTGCGATCGGCTCGCGGCGGACAGGTGAAAAGGCGCTTGACAAAGTCACCGGTCGGTGACTATTACCCGGGGCATGGAACGAGAGAGCAAGGTCGCCGGCAGGGACCGGCCAAGGGACCGCGAGGCCACCAAGAAGCTCCTTATGGACGCTGTGGGCCGGGTCCTGGCCAAGCAGGGGTTCCGGTCCGTCGGGGTCAATACCGTGGCCCGGGAAGCCGGCGTGGATAAGGTGCTCATCTACCGCTATTTCGACGGCCTGCCCGGGCTTGTGGCCGCGTTTTCCAAGGAGGGCGACCTCTGGCCGAGCCTTGAGGAACTGACCGGCGGTGATCTGGTGGCTTTCCTGGCCCTGCCGCTTGCCGAGCGGATGGTCGTCGTCACCCGCAACTACATGCGCGGCATCCGGGCCCGGCCGCTCACCCAGGAGATCCTGGCCTGGCGGTTTCTCGAGCAAAACGAGTTGACCGATGCCCTGGACCTTGCCCGGGAACTGATGGGGACCCGGCTCCGGGAACTCGTCAAGGTCGATGGCGACGCCTTGGGAGTGGACATGCAGGCTTTTAGCGCCGTGATCGGCGCGGTCATCAACCATCTGGCCGTCCGCGCCCGGCAGGAAAAGACCTTTGTCGGCCTCGCCCTCGACGACGAGGCCACCTGGGAACGTCTGGAAGCCATGCTGGCCCGGATCACCTGGAGCATCATTGGCGGGGCGTAGCGTGGCCCTTTTTTTTGAACCTTATGTCACCAGTTGGTGACTAAAGAGGCGCTGGGAAGGCGGGGAGGTGTGCCGTGAACAACGAGAGCGAACAGCGTTCAGGGAGCGGCGGGAGGGCGGCGGGAACGGGGGAAGGCCGGCTTGGCCGTGGGGCGCGTTGCTCCATGCCGAGCGTCGGGCAACAGGAACCGACAGGGCGGGGAAACCGGAAGGGGGTGTGTATGGATACGGTGCGCGAGGTTGGAAAGGCTTCGAGGCAAAGGCGCGGGGACACGCTGTGGCCCTGGTTGTTTGGATTTGCCCTCTTGGCCGCGACGCTGCTCCTGGCGGGCTTGGGCGAGGCCCGGGCGGCCGACGAGGCCGGGACGGAGGTGGAGGAGGATCTTGCCGCCATGGGTGAGACGGCCAGGGAGAAGCGGGCCAAGGACGGACCGGTCGCCAAGGGGATCAGGGTCGAGGGTGGGGCGAGCTACGTGGCTCCGGCCGCTGTCTCGGGCGCGAAAATGGCCGCCTGGCGGGAAGAGGCCAAAGTTTCCTATGACACGGGGCCTGTCGCGGTCGATCTCGGCTACGCCGGGACGTCGTATGATTTCTCCAGGACCGGCCGCTTGCCTTTTGGCGGGGAAGCGCCCTTTGACGCCCTGCACAAATGGAACGCGGGCGTGACGGTCAAGGGCGGACTTTGGCCGGGGGGGAGCGGCTTCGTCGGGCTGCGGGGGAACCTGGGCTATGCCCGTGATCCCGGCGAGGGACTGGTCGGCGCGTCCGCCCTGGCCGGCCTGATTATTCCCCTGGGAAGCCAGTGGGCGGTCACCGCCGGCGGCGGCGTCTCCTATGACCGGGTTCAGACCCGGTTCGTGCCGGTGGCCGGTCTGCGCTACGCCTGCGCCGCTGTTCCGGAATTGACGGTCGATATCGGCTTTCCCCGCACCGAGGTGGCCTGGCGCGGCGGCACCTGGTGGGGCCTTCGCCTGACCGGCAGCGTCGACGGCGGCACCTACAAGCTGGCGGACGACAGCCCGGCCGCGCCGGACGGCTACGTCTCCCTGTTTTCCGCCCGGGCCGGGGCCTGGCTCGATCTGCGACCGGCCGCCGGCCTGTCCGTCAGCCTCGGAGCGCTCTATGCGCTGCCCGGGACCATGACGTTTTATCGGGAAAGCGGCTCCCGCATCAAGGAATACGGCGTTGGCGGCGCGCCCGGCGGCGCGGCTCGGCTGCGCTACGAGTTCTAGGCTTTCTCCCGCCCCCCTATTGGCGTCGCCGTCGCCGTCCGATAGGAAGGAGGCGGCGACAAGGGCCGGTGGGAGGAAAAAGATGGCACGGACAGGCAGGGGGATGATCGAGGCGCTCGACCGGCTCGGGCTCCTCAAGTACGTCCTGGCCGCGCTCTTTGCCGGCACGGCCCTTGCCCTGACCGTTGGCGCCTATTTCTACGAGGAGGCGGGCCACCGGCCGCCCCGGCCCGTCCTGCCGCCGCCGGTCCTGGCCCTGGTGGCGGCGCAGGCGCCCGTGGACGGGCACGTCTTTCGCGCCCCGGCCTCCCGGGCCGTGCGTTTCGCCGCCGCGCCCGAACCGCCGGCCGGGTTTTCCTTCTACGACATCGCGGCCGACGAGACCCCGGCCTCCCTGGCCGCCAAGCTCGCGCGCAAACGGTTTAAGGTCGGACGCGGCCGGGGCGAGGCCTGCAACTTCGCCTATCCCCTGTCCGATCCCGCCGGCGGCCGGGAAGCGGTGGCGGCCTTCATCCGGGACCGCAGCCGGGAGTGTTGCGCCCTGGCCGGCGAGCTGCCCGGACAGCTCGTCACCTACGCCTTTTCCCGGACCGCCGCGCCTACGGCGGCCAAGGCCGGCCCCATCGCCGGGGCGGCGGTCTTTTCCGAGGTCGGGGCCGGCCTTTTGACGCTCAATCTGCGCTTTTCCGAAAACCTCGACGGCTACCAGACCGCCCTGTCCACCTACCTGACCGGCCGGTTCGGGCCGCCCTCGTCCCTGGGGCAGACGGGAGGGGAGGGTCGGCCGGGGCAGGCCTGGGCCCGGGAAGGGGGCTTGGTCACCATGGTCCGAAACGGCGGGGCCCTGTCGGTCACCGCCTACTACGCCGCCAACATCGAACGCCACGCCGCCCTGGCCGCCAAGCTGGCCGGCCGCCCCTCCCCCCGCCCGTCCGGCCAGGCCGGAGGCCGGCTGGCCATGGCCGTCGTCCCGTAGGCGGCCCGAAGCCGCCCCCGCCGGCGGCCGAAAAACCCATGCGCCGTCCCGGGCCAACGGCGCCGCCCGTTGCCTCCGACCGAAGTTCCGGCCCGGCCTGATCGCGGCGGCGGGCGCCGGCCTTTCCACCACCGCCCCTTCTTTCTCCCGGAGGACCCGGCCCAGGCGCGCAGGCCGGCGGCCGGACGCAAAAAGGCCGGGGTCCTGGCGAGGACCCCGGCCCGGCGTTGGTCGCGGTGCGACAGTCGTCTAGAACGTGTACTTCAGGCCGAACGCGACCTTCCAGGCGTCCTCGGCCTTGTTGGCCAGGCGGCGGCCCCAGACGTTCTTCTGGAACTCGCCCGGGATGGCCCAGCCGGTTTCGAGGATAAGCGCCAGGTTTTCGTACAGCATGTACTTGGTGTCGAAGTTCAGGCCAATGACCCATTCCTTGTCGGTCAGGTCGCGGCCCATCTGGAAGATGGGGTTGCTGCCGAGCACGAAGTTGGCATAGCGGATGGCCTTGGCCGAGTTGTTGCCGTGGACGTAGGCAAAGGTCAGGCGGTGGGTCAGCTGGTCGAGGAAGCTCATGTTGTTGAGCGAGGCGCCGAATCCCCAGGCGCCGAGCGGCGAGATGCCCATGTTGGAGCCCTTGACCAGCTCCTGGCCGCCGTCGAACAGGAAGCTGTTGCCCGCGTTCCAGCTCTGGGTGCCGCCGTTGTGCTCGCCGCCGCGGCCGGAGCCGGGGAAGAAGTTCGGCATGCGCTCGGAGCCGTTTCTCGTGGAGCTGTCCTCGCCCGTGGACCAGAAGCCGAAGGCCTGGGGCGTGACCATGGTCAGGCCCGTGTATTCCGCCGCCGCATCGATGAACCAGCCGTTGCGGACGTTCTTGCGGTATTCGTTCATGCCGTGCTGGCCCCAGATGACGTCGGCGTAGAACTTGAAGGGATCAAACGTCGTGACTTCCAGGGTGGTGCCGGCCCACAGGGCGGTGATGAAGTTGTTTTTCCAGCCGACGGGTCCGACCGTGAACAGGCCCGAGGAGATCAGGCCTTCGGCCCAACCGGCCTCGGACAGGTAGTGGCCGCCCTTGCCGCCGACGCCGAACAAGGCCCACGGGGTGGCCTTGAAGCCCTCGATGGTGATGGGCAGGGCCAGCATGTAGCCCTCTTCGTTGGAGTAGACCGACGTGGTGGTCGGCGCGTAGGTCCGGTCGCTCGAGATGGTGCGCACGTAGGCCAAGACCAGGCTCAGGTGGTCCGGGATCAGCGGCGCCGAGATGATCAGCGAGGCCACGTCTTCGTCGAACACGATGCTGCCGGCGAAAAACGAGCTCTGGGGAATGGAGGCCGGCTGGAGACCGGCCGAGATCTGGATGTCGCAACCCGGCCACTTGAACTGCAGGTAGGCCTGGTAGACTTCCACGGCCACGGTCGGGTTGGCGGCCGTGAAGGTGCCGTGGCCCCAGGTGTCCTCGACCAGCACGCCCAGGCGGAACTTCACGGCTTCATTGGCGATGAAGTCCGAGCGCAGGCGGAAGCGCTCCCAGATTTCGAAACGGTCTTCGGTCTTGGTGCCGGCGCCCTGGATGGTGCCGGCCTCGTTGATCCATTTGGCGCTGTTCCAGCCGGTGAAATTCCGGTTGGCGAAAAAGTTGCCATAGACGAGCGCGTCGCCCGTCATCCGCACCTCGGTGGCTGCCTGGGCGCGGACCGCAGCCGTCATCATAAGGACGGCCGCCAGAATGCAGACAAAACGTTTCATGATTCCCTCCTCCGTAGCGAGTGTTCCCCAAAACGCAACCAACGCCCGAACATGGAAACAGGCCCGGACCTGTCGCGGTCCGGGCCGTGGCGCGCCCCAGCCTAGAACGGCAGCGGCTTGCCCGAGAGAAGCAGAAAAGCCGGGATGTAAAGCCCGACAGGGACCCATATGATCAGCGACCAGGCAAGCAGCCGGCCGGACAGTTTGCCGTAAGCGTTGAGCCAGACTTCAAGCGTCAGGACCGTGTACCCGGCACAGGCCAGCGTGAAGTAGTTGCTCCCTTTGACATGGTAGTAAAGCAGCATATAGATGAACGATACGATGGCAACCGTCAAGCTGACGTTGCCGACGGACTTCATGTTGTCGAGGCCGGTCAGAAGGGCGTAGGCGACGGTGCAGTAGAGCAGCCCGTGTGCAAAAAGCAGGCCGGCCGTGAACGCATCGTTTTGTATGACGTTGATGAATGCGCCGAGAACGACGCAAATGCCGACAAAGGCGCAGATGGCGCCCGTGCCTTTCGCTTCCCCGTAGCCGAGAAAAAGCAGGGCCACAGGCAACCACATCAAGGAAATGGCGATCAAGATAGCCAGCGTCATTACATCCCCCACCGGTTCTGGTTGAATCTTCCCAAATCCTCCCGCCATGGATCACGCGTTTACACCAGAAAGCCTCACCCGGGATATTCGGATCGCCGGCAAGGCGCGCCGCTCCCTCCGAAAAACCGCACCCGGCGCGGGAGCCGCCCACACACCGGTGCCTGCCTTTTCGGAAACACATCCGCTGCCACGGAGCATCAGGTATCGCGACTCCCTGGCAAATACCGATCCGTAATGAAAGACATTAAATTTCAGTTAGATAAAAAATAATGTGGCCAAACCGTGACAGTCGGTGGGACTTAGGCACACAGTTTTGCATGCCGCAACCGCCCGGCCGACGAGGCATTTTGGCAAAAAACCAATAAAAAAGACCGGTTGGCTGGAAGGGAAGATTTGTCCTGGGGCGGCGAGGAATTGGGTCAAAACTTCCCAGAAAAATTGTCGGGTAAAAATTACCCGCCGGAAAAAACATGGCCGCCGTCCGGGACCGGCCGGCTCCGGCCGGATATGTTGAAATGCGCGGCAAGGCGGGCTAAGACTGGCACACCGTGATCAGGACGGATGCCGGGCGAGACGTTCGCCGGCATCATGGCCGGGCGGCAAGCAAGCCCCGAACGCGGGCAGGAGAGACTATGTGCGGCATCATCGGGTATTGCGGACACCGGCCGGCCGTGCCGGTCATTGTCGAAGGCTTGCGGCGTCTTGAGTACCGGGGCTACGACTCCGCGGGCGTGGCTTTCCTCCAGGGCAAGGACCTGGTCACGGTCAAGGCCGAGGGCAAGCTCGCCAACCTGGAAAACAAGCTGGCCGCCCAGAACGTCTACCAGGCCACCTCCGGCGTCGGCCACACCCGCTGGGCCACCCACGGCCTGCCCACCGAAAAAAACGCCCACCCCCACCTGGACGCCTCCCGGGCCATCGCGCTCGTCCACAACGGCATCATCGAGAACTACCAGGACCTCAAAAAGGAGCTGGTCGCCGCCGGCGTGCGCTGCGTTTCCGAGACCGACACCGAGATCCTGGCCCAGCTGATCGGCTTCTACCTGAAGGAGGAGGGCTCCCTGGCCGAGGCCATTTCCCGTGCCCTGTCCCGGGTCGAGGGGTCATATGCCATCGTGGTGGTTTCCCGCGAGAATCCGGGCATGCTCTATGCCGCGCGAAAGCATTCGCCCCTGGTCATGGGCGTGGGCGTGGGCGAGAACTTCCTGGCTTCCGACATCCCGGCCTTTCTGCCCTACACCCGGGAAGTGGTCTTTCTGGACGACGGCGAGATGGCCCGCATCGACGCCGGCTCCTGGCAGGTCATGGACGCGGCCACGCTTGAGCCCATCGCCAAGGAGGTCCGGCACATCGCCTGGGACGTCTCGGCCGCCCAGAAGGGCGGGTACAAGCATTTCATGCTCAAGGAGATCTTCGAGCAGCCGCGCGTCATCGCCGACTGCCTGGCCGGCCGGGTGGACAGGAACTCGGGCCGGGTGATCCTGCCCGAACTCGAGGCCGCGGAGGTGCCGGAACGGCTTTTCATCGTGGCCTGCGGCACCTCGTACCACGCGGGCCTGTGGGGCATGTACCTCATGGAGCAGTGGGCCGGTATCCCGACCCGGGTCGAGATCGCCTCGGAGTTGCGCTACCGCGACCCGATCCTCGGCCCCGGCGACACGGTGCTGGCCATCAGCCAGTCCGGCGAGACGGCCGACACCCTGGCCGGCATCCACCTGGCCAAGGCCCGGGGGGCCCGGGTCATCGGCCTTTGCAACGTGGTCGGGTCGAGCGTGGCCCGCGAGGCCGACCTGGTGGTCCACACCCAGGCCGGGCCGGAAATTTCGGTTGCCTCCACCAAGGCCATGTGCTCCCAGCTCGCCCTCCTGACGCTCATGGCCCTGGCCTTTGGCCAGCGCAAGGGCGTCCTGCCGGAAGACGCGGCCAAAAACTGCGTGCCCGGCCTGGAACACCTGCCCGCCGCCCTGGACGCGGCCCTGCCCGGCATGCGCCAGCGCGCCCGGGAACTCTGCCGGGTCTATGCCGAGGCCAGAAGCTTCCTCTACCTCGGCCGGGGCCTGTGCTTTCCCCTGGCCCTCGAAGGGGCCCTCAAGCTCAAGGAAATTTCCTACATCCACGCCGAGGGCTATGCCGCCGGCGAGATGAAGCACGGCCCCATCGCGCTCATCGACCCCAAATTCCCGACCTTTGCCCTGGCTCCGATCGACAGCCTCTATCCCAAGGTCAAGTCCAACCTCCAGGAGGTCCAGGCCCGGGGCGGCAAGATCATCGCGCTCACCCAGCCCGGCGGCGACCTCGACGTGGACCATCCCTGGGAGACTCCGGCCGCCTGGGGGCCGCTCGCCTCCTTCATGCTGCTGCCGGCGCTCCAGCTGTTCGCCTACGAGATGGCCGATTACCTGGGCAAGGACGTGGACCAGCCGCGAAACCTGGCCAAAAGCGTGACCGTGGAGTAGGGGCTGGTGCGGCGTTTTTCCTTCGTCAACTGGACTCTGGCGGCGCTTGTGGCCGTGGTCCTGGCCGTCGGCCTGGCCGGCGTGGGCCGGGCGGCCGACGTGTCCGCCGGCTACCAGTCCGCGGTCCGGCAATTCGAGCGGCTGCGCGACGACCCGGCCTCGGCCGGCCGGCGCGACCTGTGGAAGGCCCTCGACGCCAGGCTCGCCGCCCTGGCCAAGGCGGCCGGCCAGGACAGGCTCGCGGCCAGGATCCTCTACTACCAGGCCTGGACCAACGCCGAGCTGGCCGACCGCTCCTACCTGGACGCGGACTACGAGGCCGCGGCCGCACTGTACGGGCGCGCCGCCGCGGCGGATCCCAAAAACGCCTGGGCCGACGACGCGCTCCTGCGCCGGGCGGTCCTTCTGAAGGAGCGTCTGCAAAAGCCGGCCGAGGCCCGGGCCGACCTGGAGACGGTGGTGCGCCGCTATCCCAAGGGGGACATGGCCGCCCGGGCCGCCGCCCTGCTGGCCGGCCTGGACGCCCCGGCCGCGCCGGGGAAGGGCCAGGACAAGGCGGAAAAGGCCGCGCCGGACAAGGCCGCCCCCGTTGCCCCGGCCACCTCGGCCCGGCCGGCCACCCTGATCCGGGCGGCCGTGGCCGAGAGTTCGACCGGCGGCCGGGTGACCCTGACCTTTGACCGGGAAACGACCTACCGCTACCAGCTTCTGGACCAGAAGCGGGCCAGCGGCGAACCGGTCAGGCTCCTCTACATCGACTGCGACAACACCCGCACCGGGGAGGGCCTGCCCTCGGAAAAGCGGTTCGAGAAGGGCGCGGTCTCGCGGCTTCGGGCCGGCTATTTCACGCCCGAGACCGTGCGCGTGGTCCTCGAACTCGACGACGTGCGCCAATACGAGCTCCACGCCGAATCCTCGCCCTTCCGGGTGGTCCTGGACCTGACCGGCGCGCCCGCCGGCCAGGAGGCCGGCAAGGCTCCGGAGTACCGGGCCGAAGCGAGCCGCCGCAAGGAAGGCGGGGCTTCGAAATCCATGGACTGGCTCGGCAACCTCTTTCATGGCGAAGAGGCCTCCGGCCCGGCGCCGCCTTCCCGCAAGGGCCAGGCCGCGTCCGGCGGCGGACCCGCGGCCAAGGCCCGGCCCGCTCCGTCCGAACCGGCCCCAGGCGCTTCGGCCTCCGGGGGGGGCGCGGACCCGGCCAAGGTCCGGCTGCGCCTGCCCACCCTGCCGGACGGCAGACCGAGGGGCGGCAGTCTGGTCGAGCAGTTCGGGCTGTCGGTCAAGACCATCATGATCGACCCCGGCCATGGCGGCAAGGATCCGGGGGCCCAAGGCCTTTTCGGGGTGACCGAAAAGGACGTGAACCTGCAGTTCGCCAAGGTCCTCGGCGAGGCCCTGCGCAAGAACGGTTTCAACGTCCTCTACACCCGCACGTCCGATGTGTTCATACCCCTGGAAACCAGGACCGAAATGGCCAACACCAAGGGTGCGGACCTCTTTGTCTCCATCCACTGCAACTCCCATGGCGAGGCCGAGTCCTCGGGCCTCGAAACCTATTCCCTGAACCTCGCCACGTCCCAGGACGCCGTGCGGGTGGCCGCCCGGGAAAACGCCGCTTCCCAGAAAAAGATCAGCGATTTGCAGGCCATCCTCACCGACCTCATGCTCTCGGCCAAAACCGCCGAGTCCAAGGATCTGGCCCGGCTCGTGCAAAAGCGGGCCCTGGGCGGTCTTCGCGGCCGCTACGCCACCCGGGACCGGGGGCCCCACGAGGCGCCCTTTTTCGTCTTGATCGGCGCCAACATGCCGGCCGTGCTGGTGGAACTCGGCTACGTCACCAATCCGGACGAGGCCAGGCGCCTGACTTCCGACACCTACCAGCAGGCCCTGGCCCGGGGCATGGCCGACGGCATCGCAGCCTACAAGAAACGCATCGAACGCTACGCCAACCTCTAGCCCCCAAAGCACCCCCATGCCCGAAACACACGCCGACGAACGCCTCATCGTGGCCCTGGACGTGCCGACCGCCGCCGAAGCCCTGGAACTGGCCGACCGCCTCGCCCCCCATGTCCGCTTTTTCAAGGTCGGGCTCCAGCTCTTCCTGTCCGCCGGCTTTGCCGTGTGCGACGCCCTGGCCAAGCGGGGCCTGAAAGTCATGCTCGACCTCAAGTTCCACGACATCCCCCAGACGGTCGCCCTGGCCACGGGACAATTCGCCGGCCACGACATCGCCCTGGCCACGGTCCACGGCTATCCGCAGGTGGTGGAAGCGGCGGCCAAGGCCAAGGGGGGGACCAAAATCCTGGCCGTGACGGTCCTGACCAGCCTTGGGCACGACGAACTCCAGCAGTCGGGCTTTGCCGGCTCCCTGGCCGATCTCGTGCGCCTGCGGGCCGTGACCTCGCTCTCGGCCGGGGCCGACGGCATCGTCTGCTCGCCGCTCGAAACCGCGCTTTTGCGCAAGAACCTCGGGACCAAGCCGCTTATCGTCACCCCGGGCATCCGGCCGCTCGACAGCACCCGCGACGACCAGACCCGCACGGCCACGCCGCTGGCCGCCGTCTCGGCCGGGGCCAACCACATCGTGGTCGGCCGCCCCATCACCAAGGCCCTGGACCCCGCCGCCGCCGCGAAGGCCATTTTGGAAGAAATCCGGTAGGACCGGGGGGAGGGAACCCCTTTTTGAAAAAAGGGGTTCCCTCCCCCCGGACCCCCCTCCTTCCCCAAAAACTTTTGAAGGGGTGGATGGGAGCGGGGAAAGCGTGCAAAGGAGGCCGGAGAGGGGTTTTGCCGGATGTGTCGGCTTGAAACGGCGATGCGACGGGACCCGAGAGGGGCCGGCGTTCCTGTGGAAGGCGGGACAACGGAGGCAACCGGCCCAGGCCTGTCGGGAAACGACGGCAACGCTCTCCGGTCAGCCGTGCCGGGAGGCGGGCTCGGTCCGGCCGATGGCGGCCAGGGCCGCCTCCCATTCCTCTGGCGGGCAGAGGTCCTTTTCGATGATCTCGAAAAATTCGCCCGGGTGGAGCACCAACTCGGGCTGCTCCGGGTGCTTACGCTTGAGCCAGGTCGGGGCCTCCCGGGCCTCGTCCACGTTGCCGGCCGTGAAATGCGCGATGGGCGTGCGGCTGTCCGCCCCGCACTTGTACAGAAGATACGACTTGGTCATGGCGTCCTCCCCTCGGCCCCAGCCGGGAGCGGCCTCTCCCCTGCCGGCCCTCACGCGGCATCCTGCCGGGGGGCCGGGCAAGAGAATGCCGCATTGCCCCGCTCCCGCTTATTTGGGCGGCACGGGCTTTATGCCCCAGATGTCGCGCGCGTATTCCCGGACCGTGCGGTCCGAGGAGAAATACCCCATGCGGGCGGTGTTGCAGATGGCTTTTTGGGCCCAGACCTCGGGCCGGGAATATTCCATGCCCACGCGCTGGTGGGTTTCGAGGTAGGGCATGAAGTCGGCCAGGTGCAGGTAGCGTTCGTTGCGGGAGAGAAGCTTCTCGAAGATCCAGTGGAAGGCGGACGGGTCTTCGGGGGTGAACCGGCCGGCCGAGAGGGCGTCGAGGACCCGGCGGATTTCCGGATGTTTGCCGTAGTATTCCCAGGGGTCGTAGAGGCCGGCCGCGAGCTGGCGTTCCACTTCCTGGGCCGTCAGGCCGAAGAGGTAGAAGTTCTCCTCGCCGACGGCCTCGCGGATTTCGATGTTCGCCCCATCCAGGGTGCCGATGGTGAGAGCCCCGTTTAACGAGAACTTCATGTTGCCCGTGCCCGAGGCCTCGGTGCCGGCGGTGGAGATCTGTTCGCTGATGTCCGCGGCCGGGATGAGCTTTTCGGCCAGGGAGACGCGGTAGTCGGCGGCGAAGACCACTTTCAGGTATTCGGCGGCCTGCTTGTCGGCGTTGATGACCTTGGCCACGCAGCAGATGAGGTGGATGATTTCCTTGGCCTCGAAGTAGCCGGGCGCGGCCTTGCCGGCGAAGATGTAGACGCGCGGCTCGGGCGGTTCGTAGCCGTCCTCGACCAGGCGCAGGTAGTCGTGGATGATGTGCATGACGTTTAAAAGCTGGCGCTTGTATTCGTGGATGCGCTTGGCCTGGATGTCGAAGGCGGCATGGGGCGGCAGGACCACGCCCGAGGTCTTGGCCACGAAGGCGGCCAGCCGTTCCTTGTTGGCCCGTTTCACGGCCATGAATTTTTCCTGAAAGGCCGCGTCCCCGGCCAGGGGCTCGAGCTTCTTGAGCTGGTCGAGGTCCATGATCCAGCCGTCGCCGATGGCCTCGGTGATGAGGGCTGACAGGCCCCGGTTGGCCTTGTACAGCCAGCGGCGGGGGGTGATGCCGTTGGTCTTGTTGTTGAACTTGCCGGGCCAAAGCGCGGCGTAGTCCGGGAAGAGGACCTTTTTGACCAGTTCCGAGTGGAGCTTCGAGACGCCGTTGACCGAGTGGGAGCCGACCACGGCCAGGTTGGCCATGCGGACCTGCTTGCCGCCCGACTCCTCGATCAGGGACATGCGGCGCAGGGTGGCGTCGTCCGGGTTGGAGACGATGCGGATTTCGTCCAGGAACCGGCGGTTGATCTCGTAGATGATCTGCAAATGGCGCGGCAGGACCTTTTGCATGAGATCCACCGGCCACATTTCCAGCGACTCGGGCATGAGCGTGTGGTTGGTGAAAGACAGCGTCCGGTTGGTGAGGTTCCAGGCCCGGTCCCAGGGCACCCGGCGCTCGTCCACCAGCAGGCGCATGAGTTCGGCCACGGCCAGGGCCGGGTGGGTGTCGTTCAACTGGATGGCCGTGAATTCCGGCAGTTCCTCGATGTTGCGGTTCTGCTTGAGAAAACGCCGGGTGATGTCCCGGATGGCGCAAAAAACCAGGAAATATTCCTGGATCAGGCGCAGTTCCTTGCCGAACGAGATGGATTCGCTCGGGTAGAGGATCTTCGAGATCAGTTCCGAATAGACCTTCTGGCGGATAGCCTTGATGTAGTCGCCCTGGTCGAAAATCTCCATGTTGAAATTGTCCGTGGACTGGGCCGCGAACAGGCGCAGGTAATTGACGGTCTTGTCCCCGAACCCGACGATGGGGATGTCGTAGGGCACGCCCATCAGGTCCTGCCAGTCGACCCACAGCGGCAGGTACTTGCCGTCCGGGCCCTGATGGTCCTCCACCCGGCCGTAGATGGGGATGATGACGGCCTGGTCGCGCCGCTCCAGTTGCAAGGGCATGCCTTCGGCCATCCAGTAGTCCGGCCGCTCGACCTGGCGGTCGTTTTCGATGCTCTGCTTGAAAAGCCCGAATTCGTAGTGGATGCCGTAGCCGCAGCCGGGCATGTCGAGGGTGGCCAGGGAATCCAGGAAGCAGGCGGCCAGCCGGCCGAGGCCGCCGTTGCCAAGCGACGGGTCGCGCTCGAACTCGCGGATCTCCTCCAGGTCGAAGCCCCAGTCCTTGACCAGGGACCGGCAGACATCGTCGATCTTCATGTTGAAGAGATTGTTCCCCAGGCACCGGCCGAGCAGGTATTCGATGGACAGGTAATACATGCGCTTGGCCCGGGCTTCCCGGTAGCGCATGCGCGTTTCGAGCATCCGGTCCACCAGCCGGTCGCGCAGGGTCATCGAAAGGGCCATGGCCACGTCGCGGTGGCCGGCCTCGGAGCAGGGCTTGCCGAGCGAATGGGTGATGTGGTCGCGGATGGAACACGACAGGGAATCGCCTTCAAGGGTTTCGATATTGCATTTCGCGACTGGCGCCATGGGGACCTCCGGGAACTCGGGAACAAGGGCTATCGTTACCCTAGCAAAAGCAAACCGCCGTTGTCCAACACGGAAGGCCTAAAGTAGGGCGTCTCCATGGCCGATAGGTGACGAATACAGCGGATTTTTGTCCTAGGAGGGCACTATGGATGCGATAGGCGGAAGCGGCGCCGGCCAGGCGGCCGGAGCCCTGCAACAGCAGACGCTCGGCGCCCAGGTGGTGACCGGGACCATCGACAAAATGAACACGGACGCGAACGGCAAGGTCAACCCCGACCACGATTTCCAGACCAAAGTCCTCGCCGGGATGGGTATCGGCAAGAATCTCAATACCCAGGCCTGATCGCCCATCGATACGGATTGCGCCAGGGGGCGCGGCCCGGAATTTCCCGGGCCGCGCCCCTTGCCTTTCCCGGCAAGCCGTCGCATCCCTCTCCCATGGCCCTGATCCTTCACCTCGACATGGACGCCTTTTTCGCCTCGGTCGAGCAGCTCGACGACCCCTCGCTCCGCGGCAAGCCGGTCATCATCGGCCAGGACCTGCGCGGCGTGGTCTCGGCCGCCTCCTACGAGGCCCGGGTTTACGGCGTGCGCTCGGCCATGCCCGTGGCCGAGGCCCGGCGGCGCTGTCCCCACGGCGTCTTCCTGTCCGGCAACCGCCGGCGCTACAGCGAAGTCTCCCGCATCGTCATGGCCACGCTCGAAAACGTCTCCCCCCTGGTCGAGCCGGCCTCCATCGACGAGGCCTACGTGGACGTGACCGGCACCGAGACGCTTTTCGGCCCGCCCGAAGCCCTCGGCCGGCGGGTCAAGCAGATGGTCCGCGAGGCCACCGGCCTTCCCTGTTCCGTCGGCATCGCCCCCGTCAAATTCATCGCCAAGATCGCCTCGGACTACGATAAGCCCGACGGCCTGACCGTGGTCTCCGAGGCCGACGTGCCCGTCTTCCTGGCCGATCTGCCGGTCGGCAAGATCCCGGGCGTGGGCAGGCGGGCCGAAGCCTCCCTCTCGCGACTTGGCATCCGCCGCGTCGGCGACATCCTGGCCTATCCGCCGGAATTCCTGGAGCGCCACTGCGGCAAATGGGGCCTCGACCTCTACGCCAAGGCCCATGGCCGGGGCAGCACCACCGTGGCCGTGGCCCGCGAAGCCAAGTCCGTCAGCGCCGAGAACACCTTCGACACCGACACCGCCGACCGCGAACGCCTGGCTTCCTGGCTTCTCCACCAGTCCGAGCGCATCGGCCGCGAGTTGCGCCAGGACGGCCTCGCCGGCCGGACCATCACCCTCAAACTCAAGTTCAACGACTTCCGCCAGATCACCCGCAGCCGCACCCTGCCCGAGCCGATCGACAGCGACGGGGCCATCTTCGCCGCCGCAACGGCCCTCCTTGACGCCGAGCCCCTGCCGCGCCCCGTGCGCCTCATCGGCGTCGGCGTCTCCAACTTCGGCCGCGAACCCCGGCAGCTCGGCCTCTTCGAAAACCCCGACCGGCAGCGCGAAGTCCAGGCCCGCAAGATCGACACGGCCCTCGACGCCATTCGCGGCAAGTTCGGCCGCGCCGCCATCGTGCGCGGCCGGTTGTTCGATTTCGAGCGGAAGCGGAAGGAGCGAAAAGGCGGCGGTGACGGGTGAGGGGGAGAAGCGAAGAGGCCTCCGGCGGCCGGGGGGCCATCCCCCCGGACCCCCTGAAGAGGGCAAGGTGGTGTTTCCAGTGGCGCCTGGGCCGAAAGGGGCAGCGGCAATGCGAAAAGCCCGGAAGCGTGTGCTTCCGGGCTTTGATATGTTACTGAGACAGGCGGCGTCCCGCAGCTTTGCCCCCTTTGAACCCATCGGGGGGGGGCCGGGGGAATGATTCCCCCCGGCCGCCGGAGGCCTCTTTTTCTTCCTACCGCCAGGCCTTGTCCTTGCCGGAGTAGCTGAAGATCTCGCGGATGGCCTCGTCCTTGGCCGTGAACGGGCCGGCCAGGGCGGCCTGCCTGGTCGGGCCGGTGCAGGTGTAGACGCGTTGGATGTAGGTGATATGGCCGACGTAGGGCGTGTGGTCGTACTGGACCCGCTTGACCTCGGCGCCGAGCGATTCCCGGATGATCACCCGGTAGGTGGCTTCCCACTGGCCGCCGACCTGCTTGATCTTCTTGCTGGTGGCCGTGCCCACGCCGAGGCGGTCGAGTTCGTCCACCCACTTGACGGCATACCGCAGGAATTCGTCGCGGATGGCCTGGGGCACGTCGGTGCTGTTGCCGATGACGCCGGTCTTGCCGAACGACGAACGCATCTTGTCGTCGATCTCGACGGCCGGGGCCGGGGCGGGGGCCGGTTCGGCCTTGCCTTTCTTGCCCTTCTTGCCGGGAGCGGGCGTGCTGTCCTCGACGCCCGGATCCACGGCCTCGCCCTTCTTGCCCTTTTTGCCCTTGGGCTCGGGCTTTTCAGCGGCGGCCAGGGTCTTGGGTTCGGGCGCGGCCTTGGCTTCCGGCGCGGCCACGGCCTGGGGGGCCGGTTTGACGGCCGCCGGCGCGGCGGTCTTGCCCGGGATCTTGAGCGTCTGTCCGGCCTTGAGCTTGCGGGCATCGGCCATACCGTTGGCTTCCAGGATTTCCTTGGAGCCGACGGAAAATTTCTTGGCGATGGCAGCCAAGGTGTCGCCCTTCTGGACTTTGTATTCCAGGGGCTTGGGAGTTTCCACCGCGAGTTTGGGAGCCGGTCCGTCGGCGGGGTAGACATTGAGTCCCGCCCACAGGGGGCTCGGCGCGGCGAAAGCCAGGAAAGCGAGAACAACGAGGGGTTTGGCGCTTGGCATCAGTTCACTCCGTGCAAAAAAGACAAGGCCAGACGCCCCAGATGGGGCGCCTGGCCAGGAAACGGGCTACTTCCCGCTTACATGCTCTTGAACTTGATCACGCACCGGCGGTTCAGGGCGCGGCCCTGAGCGGTCTTGTTGGTGGCGACCGGATCGGACTCGCCGAAGCTGATGGTCTCGATGCGGCTGGCGTCAATGCCCTTCTTCACGAAGAAGGCCTTGACGGAGTCGGCGCGGCGCTGACCGAGCTTCATGTTGTACTGGTCGGAGCCGACGGAGTCGGTGTGACCTTCGAGGACGACCTTCATGCCGGTCTTCGACTTGATGATGGCGGTGCCTTCTTCAAGGACGGGCACGAATTCGGGCTTGATGTTGTACTTGTCGAAGTCGAAGTAGATGCTGCGGAAGACGACGATTTCGTCTTCGATCCACTCGTAGAGGGCGCACTCGAGGAACTTCTCGCGGGCGGCCTCGTTGCGGAGCAGCTCTTCGCCGAGCTCGTAGCAGTTGCACTTGCCCATGGCGGCGATGGCCTTGAGGACCTGCTGGCCATGCTTGTTGTCGGACAGGTCGACGATGAAGAAGCACAGGTTGTCGCCGTACTTGGCCTTCAGGGACTGGGCCACGGCCACGGGGTCGACGCCGCAGTTGGAGTCGCCGTCAGAGAAGATGAACACGCCGGTCTTTCCGGAAAGGGTGGAAAGGGGCAGCTTGTCCAGGTCTTCCAGGCCCTTGCCCATCGGGGTCATGCGGCCGTAGACGCTGTAGTCCGTCTGGATCTTTTCGATGGCGGCAGCCATGGTGGCCTGGCTGTACGGAGCCATCGCGGCGTACTCTTTGTACGGGGCGAAGGTGTACAGGCCGGCCTTGTAGCCGAGCTCGGGGGTCATCTTGTTGAGTTCACGGGCCAGGGACTTGGCCATCATGATCTTGGACACGCCGCCGAACTGCACATAGCGCTGTCCCTTGTAGGAGAACGCCATGGAGCTGGAATGGTCGATAAAATAGATGAAGTTATCGACCTTCGGCACCTGCTTTTTCGCCATGGCCGGGCCGCTGAAGCCCAGCAGCAGGGCGACCAAAGCCACCAACAAAATCTGCAGTTTCTTGTTCATAACTCCCTCCTCGGAGTAGTGAAATGGAATTCACCCTTGCCAAAAACCACCCTCTTTCGACTTGAACGGGGACCCGCGCCCGTGAAGGCGACGGAGCCCCACTTGCCAAAAACCGCTTGAATCGTTGGAAAAAAACGGCATTCGACAAGCTTCCCTCTGTTCTCCGGTTTAAGATATAGTGTCTTTTGCCAGCAAGCGCAAGTGGATGCGCCCCGCTTCCCCAGCCAATCCGACCGGGACCCGTGGTCGGACACGCAAGCCCTATAGCATATTTCGCCTAAATGTGTAGAGAAAATTTCACCGGGCCAAAAAGCGCCCCGGCGCAACGACAAAAACGCAGGAGAAACGATGTCCCGCAGCCATGGCTTCACCGTCCTTGCCGACGAGACCCTGACCGAATACGCCGCCCGGGCCGTCCGCTACCGCCACGACCGGACCGGCGCCGAAGTCCTGTCCCTCTCCCTCGACGACGCCAACAAGGTCTTCGGCGTGGCCTTTCGCACGCCGCCGGCCAATTCCACCGGCGTGCCCCATATCCTTGAGCATTCGGTCCTGTGCGGCTCGCGCAAATACCCGGTCAAGGAACCCTTCGTGGAACTCCTCAAGGGCTCGCTCCAGACCTTTTTAAACGCCTTCACCTACCCGGACAAGACCTGCTACCCCGTGGCCTCGACCAACCTCCCGGACTTCTACAACCTGGTCGACGTCTACCTCGACGCCGTGTTTTTTCCCCGCATCCCGCGCCACGTCTTTCTCCAGGAGGGCTGGCACTTCGAATGGACCGAGGCCGGGGAGCTTTCCCGAAGCGGCGTGGTCTTCAACGAAATGAAGGGCGTCTATTCCTCGCCCGATTCCGTGCTCGGCGAATTCTCCCAGCGCCTGCTCTTTCCGGACACCACCTACGGCGTGGATTCCGGCGGCGATCCCAAGGTCATCCCGACGCTGACCTACGAGGAATTCAAGGCCTTCCACGAGACCTACTACCATCCCTCCAACGCCCGGGCCTTTTTCTCGGGCGACGACGACCCCGAGGAGCGGCTGCGCCTCCTGGACGACTATTTCAGCCGGTTCGACGCCCGGCCCGTGGACTCCCACGTCGCCCTCCAGGAGCCGTTCGCCGCGCCGCGCCGCACCGAGATGCCCTACGCCGCCGCGCCGGGCCAGGCTGACCGGGCCTTTGTCACGGTCAACTGGCTGCTCCCCGACACGGCCGACCAGGACCGGGTGCTCGTCCTCGACGTCCTGGAGCACGTGCTGATCGGCCTGCCGACCTCGCCCCTGCGAAAGGCCCTGGTGGACAGCGGGTTGGGCGAGGATCTGGCCGGCGGCGGGCTCGAAACCGAACTGCGCCAGATGTTTTTCTCGGTGGGCTTGAAGGGCATCAAACCCGGCACAAGCCAGGAGGTGGAAAATCTCGTGCGCGGCACCCTGACCTGGCTGGCCGACGGCGGTCTGCCGGCCGACGCCGTGGAGGCCGGGGTCAATGCCCTGGAATTCGCGTTGCGGGAGAACAACACCGGCTCTTTCCCGCGCGGGCTGTCCCTGATGCTGCGCGCCCTGACCACCTGGCTCCACGACGGCGATCCCCTGGCCCCGCTGCGGTTCTCCGGGCCGCTTTCGCGCCTCAAGGACCGGCTGGCCGCCGGCGAACCGGTCCTGGAACAGGCCATCCGCGAATATTTCCTGGACAATCCCCACCAGGTCACCCTGACCCTGGCCCCGGACACCGAACTCGACGCCAAACGGCTGGCCGCGGAAAAGGAAGAGCTGGCCGCCGTGGCCGCCGGCCTCGACGAGGCCGGCCGGCAGAAAATCACCGCCATCCAGGAAGAACTGCGCCGGCTCCAGGAAACGCCGGATTCCCCGGAAGACCTGGCCAAGATCCCGGGTCTGGCCCTGGCCGACCTGCCGGTCGTCGAAACGCCCATCCCCCAGGAGGCGCGGGCAGGGCAGGCGGCCACCGTGCTGCTCCATCCCCTGGAAACCGCCGGCATCGGCTATCTTGACCTGGTGTTTCCCCTGGACGGGGTGCCGGACCGGCTGGTGGGGCTGGTGCCGCTTTTCGGCCGGGCCCTGCTCGAACTCGGCACCGACCGCCGGGACGCCGTCGCGCTGACACGGCGTATCGCGGCCAAGACCGGCGGCATCTCCCGCGAGGCCATGACCGCCTCCCTGGTGGGGGCGGGCCCGGACGCCGTGGCCGCCAAGCTGGTTTTTCGCGGCAAGGCCACCGGGGACAAGGTGCCGGACCTGCTCGATATCCTTGAGGAGATCCTGACGGCCACGGATTTCGGCAACCGCGAGCGGTTCACCCAGATGGCCATGGAGGCCCGGTCGCGCCTGGAGCGGCGGCTGGCTCCGGCCGGCCACGCTACGGCCGGTTCGCGGCTTCGCGCCCGCTACACCCTGGCTGGCAACCTGTCAGAGCGCATGCGCGGCATCTCCCAGCTTTTGTACCTGCGCGAACTCGAAGAGCGGATCACGGCCGACTACGACGCCGTGCGCCGCGACCTCGAGACCCTGCGCGAGGTGGTCCTGACCCGGGCCGGGCTGGTGGCCGGCCTCACGGCCTCGGCCGGCGACATGCCCCGTTTCGAGGCCGCCGTGTCGGGATTTCTCGACCGGCTGCCGGCCGCAGCCCCGGCTCCGGCCGTATGGGAACGGCTGGTCGTGCCCGGGGCCGAGGGCATCGCCATCCCGGCCCAGGTCCATTACGTCGGCGTGGGCCTCGATCTGGCCGCCACGGGTTGGACCTTTGACGGCGCGGACCTGGTCGCGGCCCGCTACCTGCGCATGGCCTACCTGTGGGACCGGGTCCGGGTGCGGGGCGGGGCCTACGGCGCCTTTTGCTCCCTCGACCGCCTCACGGGCCAGGCCGTTTTCGTCTCCTACCGCGACCCCAACACCGAGGCCACCATCGACATCTTCCGGGGGGCCGGCCGCTATCTCATGGAGGAGCCCCTCTCGGACGCGGAAATGACCCGGGCCGTCATCGGGGCCATCGGCGACATCGACAGCCACATGCTGCCGGACGCCAAGGGCCATGTGGCCCTGGTCCGCCGCTTGATCGGCGACACGCCCGAGGTCCGGGCCGCCATGCGGGCCCAAGTGCTGGCCGCCGGCACGAGACGCTTCCGGGAATTCGGCGAAGCCCTGGACGCGGCCGCGAAAAACGCCGGCATCGTGGTCCTTGGCCCCACCCCGTCCCTGGACGCGCTGCGCGTGCCGGGCCTTGTCCGGTTGGATGTGCTGTAAGGGAATGCGCCGGCTCCTGCCGCGACCGCGCCGCCGGGGTGGCACCCCGGCGGCGCGGTCCGGCATGGGCCTGGCCCGTGCGGTGCCGGCAAGATCGTCTGCATCCATATCCAGGAGGCGCAGGGAAAGGCGCAGGGGAAAAGCGGGAATGATTTCCCCCATTGCCCTTTGCGGCGCCGGGTACTACCCTGTGCGCCGCACAAACGGTGAGTTCTCCTGCAGGGAGGCAATTCTGTCGGGACATGCTTCCCGACCGAACGGGCATGGGTTGGTCCAACGCCCTCTTTCTCGATGAGTACTATGAAACTCGAAGAAAAGATCATCGACTACCTGGTGTTCGAAACAGGCAGGGGGCATCGCCTCCAGACCTGCATCGTCTCGTTTCTTCTCATCGTCGGCATCGCGTTGCTGGATAATTTCACAGCAACGAACTTCAGCCTTTTTACGCTGTATTTGATTCCGATCTTGTATGTGGTTTCCAGGAACGAAGTTTTCCTGGGCTATGTGCTGACGTTCTCATGTTCGGCCATTTCCGAGTTTCTGGATCTGGTGCCCGGCGAGCCGGCGGAGCCAATGGTGATCGCCTGGAATATTTTCAGGCGGACGGCCATGCTCGCCATCATCGTCTTTTTCGTGGACATGACGATCAAGTTCATGCGCCGCTATCATACGATCGTGGAAGACCAGGACCAGTTCGTCTGCCGCTACAGGCCGGACGGGACGTTGTCGTTTTGCAACAACACCTATGTGGAAACGCATGGCATAGACCGCCATGCCATGTCAGGGTACACTGTTTACGGGAATCTTCCGGAAGAGGGCAGGGAACAAGTCCGGCAGGCCTTGCGGGAAATTTCCGTCGACCGGCCGTCCTTCACCGTGGAGCATAAAATCGTCCTGGCCGATGGAACCCTACAATGGCAACACTGGAACCATCGGGCAATTTTCAATAAGAGAAATGTTCTCACGGAAGTGCAGGCCGTTGGCCGGGATGTCACCGAACGCAAGAAGTATCAGGAACTCAAGGAACAGTTCGACAAGATCATGCTCCATGACATCAAGGGGCCTTTGACCGGGATCATCGGCCTGTCGGAGTCGCTGCTCAAGGATCCGGATTCGACGGAAAGGCAAAGGGATTGTCTCGATTCCATCAAGGACGCCGGATACCGAATCCTGTATATGGTCGGCTCGACGTTGGATCTGTATAAAATGGAGAACGGATTTTATTCCCTGGACAAAGAGGAGGTCGATCTGTTCCAGCTGGTCCAGGCCTCCGTGCAGAACTACCGGCCCCATGCCGAAGCGAAGAATATGGCCATAGACGTCTGCCTGGGGAACAAAAAGGTCTGCCATCCGTTGGAGTACAAAATTTCCGGAGACAAGCATCTGGCCTTTTCGCTGCTGGAGAATCTGCTCAAAAACGCCATCGAGGCCACACCGTGCGACGAGAACATCCGTATCCTGTTTTCCAGCACTTCCAAGCAATTGTGCATCTGCAACAAGGGTGAAGTGCCCTGCGAGATCCGGGACAAATTCTTCGACAAGTTCGTTACCTCGAAGAAATTGAACGGAACCGGCCTTGGCACCTATTCGGCGGCGCTCATCGCCCGGATGCACGGCTGGGGGATACGGCTCGACGCGTCCGTGCCGGGGCAGACGACCATCTGCGTCGCCTTCGAGGAAACGGCCTGAGGGGAGCCGGGGACGGCCTCCGCAGCGAGGATTCCGCTTGCCGGGCCGCCGGCAGGCGGCAGAAGAGTCAGGAGGTCCGGGCGGCGAGGCCTCGCGGCGGCGGGGGACGGTGGGGCCAGGTGGCGACGGTGGCGGCGGGGTGCCCATGCGCAAGCGGAATGTTGCCTTCGACGTGTTGAAAGTCGTCTCTGCGTGCGGCGTCATCCTGATCCACGTGACCGCCTCGCTCTATGCCTGCGCCGCGCCGGGCAAAACGCTGCTGGCCGCCTATGTTCTCAACGGATTCGGCCGCAGCGCGGTCCCGGTCTTCCTGATGGTCGCCGGGGCACTCCTCTTCGAAGCCCAGGCCGTCCACGTCCGGGCCTTTTACCGGCGGGGATTGGCCAGGTTTTTCCTGCCCACCGTGCTCTGGACGCTTCTCTACAAGGCCGTCATCTTTCTGGAGCACGGCCATGACGTCTACGATTTCCTGTATCTCTTCAAGGGGAAGAACCCGGCCTACCACCTCTGGTACATGTGGATGTTTCTCGGGCTGATCGTGGCCTTCCCCTTTCTGCACGCCATGGTCCACGGCCTGTCCCGGGAACGGCTGCGGCTTTTTCTCGTCGTCTGCGGCATCTACGCCTTTCTCGTCAATCCGTTCGCCGGCCTGTGCAACAGGAATATCGTGGAGATCTACAGCACGATTTTCGGGGTCTACGTCTTTTATTTCGTGTTCGGCCACTACCTGCACACGCATGTACGGACGACGGCCGCCCTGGCCTGGGGCCTGGGCGGCCTGTTCGTGGTCGCCTTTGTCGGCAACGGCTATGCCATGCAGGTCGCGGCGGCCAGGGGCCTTCCCTTCGGCTATGCCCCGGAAACGCCGGAGAGCCTGCCGGTCCTGGTCCAGTCCTTTGCCCTCTACTACGCGGCCCGGCATTTCCTGCGGCACCGGCCGGCCCCGGCCGCTCTGGCCGGGCTCTCCGGCGCCACCTACGGCATCTACCTGGTCCACGTCCTCGTCATCCACCTGCTGCGGGTCGAGCGGCTGTGCGCCGTCACGGACGGGCTCGGGCTGGCCCTCGCCATCCTGGGGACTTCCCTGCTGGTCTTCGGGCTGTCCTACGCCCTTGTCCGGGGCCTGCGGCTCGTCCCGGGCCTTCGGGTGCTTGCGCCCTGAGGCCGGACCGCCCGGTGTCGCGCCCTCGAAATCCAGGCAGGCATATTTTTAATGCAACAGCGGCTTTTGCGAAAATCGTTGCCACCGACGGCCCGAAACCAACGTGCGTCATAACAGGCTGTATTTTTAGGGGGTTTCCAAAGGGTGAAACTCTTCGGTCGCCGAAGGCTTCAAAACCGACTCTTTTTGCAAAACCCCCTGACGTGTCTTTTAAGGGCGCGGCATTAGGCCGGCCCTTTGGCCCGGCGCAGGAGCAGGCGGTAGGACCGGATGCCGTGGACCATCTCGCCAAGGAGCCTGCCCCCGCCGCGCACGAAACACAAAAGCGGCAGAAAGCCCCAGGACTGGCTGGCGTAAAGGACGCGCCGCAATTTCCGGGACCAGACCAGTTCCGGCAGGATGTCGCGCCGAAGCCCCTGGCCGTAGAGGACCGTCGGGTCCGCGCCCCGGGTGAGTGCCCCGGCCACGGCCTCGCCGGCCAGCTCGCCGCTGCGCAGGGCGTAGTAGATGCCCTCGCCGAAAAGCGTTTCCACCAGCCCGGCCGCGTCCCCGGCCAGAAGCGTCCGGCCGTGCCACGGCCGGGTGAGGTAGTTGCCGTAGGGCAGGCCATGGCCCCTGGCCGTGTCGGCCAGCTCGGGCGGCAGGCCGAGGAAGGCCAGGAACTCCCGGAACTTTTTGCGAAACTCCTTGCCGTGCCGCACGCTGTGGCCGCCGATGCCGATGGCCAGCACGTCCCGGTGGGGAAAGACCCAGCCGTAGCCGGCCCGCAGGAACCCGGCATAGACGGTCGGCGAGTCGGCGAGGAGGTCCTCGTGGACGGCTCCCGACAGGCGGGCGTCGCTGCGGGGCAGGTAGAACTCCATGCCGCCGCCCATGCCCTCGCGCCAGGAAGCGCTCGAAAACGGACAGGCCCGGCGCACCACGCTGGCCACCCCGTCCGCGCCGATGACGTGGCGGCCCGTGAACTTCCGGCCGTCGGCCAGCCGCACCAGCCCCGTGGCCGGGTCCACGGCCGAAACCGGGCAGCCGGCCCGGACGTCGGCCCCGGCCTTGACCGCCTGGTCGAGGAGATGCTTGTCAAAGACCCGGCGCTTGGTGAAGTGGAAGGGGTAGAACAGCTCCCCGGCCGCGAGGGTCCGGCCGCGAAACCGGATGCGGTAGCCGGGCGAGGCGGCGTTGAAGACGCCGCTGGCGAGCAGGCCCTCGGCCGAGTCGCCGTAGACCCGCTCCAGCACGTCCACGGACTTCCAGGTGAGCAGTCCGGCGCACAGCTTGTCCCGGGGGAAGGGGGCCTTGTCGAGCAGAAGGACGTTGGCCCCTTTCCGGGCCAGGACGCAGGCCGCCGTGGAACCGGCCGGGCCCGCGCCGACAATGACGGCATCGTGGGTGGTGGTCATGGGTATGTGTGGTGGCTCAAAGGTTTCGGCCGCGCCCCCGGCCTCCCGGGCCGGGTTGCCAAGAGACGCCGCCCCGTCTAAAACGCGCAAACCATAACCGCACCGCGCGCGCGCGGCAATCCGCCGGCAGGTCCCCCCGTGACACCATCCCGACTCCCCCCTGAGGCCGTGGTCTTCGACTTCGACGGCACCCTGGCCGAACTGGTCCTCGATTTCACGGCCATGAAAAACGTCGTGGCCGCCTCGGCCGCCGCCTATTTGAGAACCGTGCCCCCGCCGGACGGCCTGCCGGCCCTCGAATACGCCGAACGGCTCGCCGGCCGCATCCGCAGCACCTCACCGGCCGACGCCGGCCGTTTTCTGGCCGCAGCAGCCGAGGGCATCCGAAACATGGAGACCGAGGCCGCCAAAAGCGCCCGGCTTTTTCCGGAAACACGGGCCGCCCTGGCCAGTCTCACCCGGCGGGGCATCGGCGTCGGCATCATCACCCGCAACTGCCGGGCCGCCGTGGATGTCGTCTTTCCCGATGCCCGGCAGTTCGCCGGCGTCATCCTGGCCCGCGACGAGGCCCGCCACGTCAAGCCCGATCCGCGCCACCTCCTCGACGCCCTGCGCGTCCTTGGCGCCACGCCCGAACGGTCGCTCATGGCCGGCGACCACCCCATGGACCTGGCCACGGGCAAGGCCGCCGGCAGCCTCACCGCCGGCGTGGCCAGCGGCCGGGTGACGCTCGAGGAACTGGCCCGGCACGGGCCGGACTACCTGGCCGCCGACGTGGCCGCGCTGGTGGCGATGCTATAAGAGAAGAGAAAGATGCCTCCGGCGGCCAGGGCTTTGCCCTGGACCCACCGGGGGGGATCATCCCCCCCGGACCCCCCGAAAGGGAGAAGGGTGGCGGGGCGAAGGGAGGGGGGATGCGCTATTTGGTCGTAGGGGCGCTGTTGGTTGTGGCGCTTTTCGGGTGCGCGGGCAAGGGCGGGAAGCCGGCCGAGCCGAAGACGTCGGGCTTTGCCTCGGCCGACGCCAAAAACGTCCACGACTTTCTGGTCAAGTATCCGGGGGTGGTCATGTCCGGCGACGTCAAGGCCATCCGCCGGCTCTACACCGACGACGCCCGGATCGTGCCGTTTCTCGGCAACGCGGTGCGGCCGGTCAAGGCCGGGGAAATGGGCAGGCGGCTGCCGGAGATGGTGGCCGCCGAGCGCGCCGCCAACCTGCGCATCGCCTTTCACGAGCCCATCCATATCGAGGCCAAGGGCGACCGGGCCTCGGCCCAGGTGGTGGCCGATCTCACCTGGCAGGAGCAGGGCAAGACCCGGCAGGCCGTCATGAATTGCTATTTCGGCCTGTCCCGGGACGAGAACTACCTGTGGAAGATCCGCGAGGCCCACGGCGAGCCGGTCAGGCCGGGATTCGCCCTGCCGGCCCAGAAGGCCCCGCTCAAGCCCCTGCCTCCCCGGGATCGGACGCTCAAGGGGTCGAAGAAAACGGTGCGCAAGGTCACGGGCGAGCCGCAGCCCCAGGCCGGGCCGGCCGCGCCGCCAGCACCAGCAGCGCCGCCCGTCCCGCCAGACACGGGTGCGCCGCCAGAACCGGCAGCCCCAGCCGGCGGGCAAACCCCACAACCCCTTTTCTAGCCATGAAATCCCGGTAGTTGCGGTAGTGGGCCGCCCCGGCCAGCCGCTCGGCCAGGGCCACCAGCCCGCCCATGGGCCAGGGGCCGGCCGGGACGGCGTAGTCGAGGACCAGCACGTGCCCGCCCGGCCGGGTGGCCCGGACCATCGCCCGGCCCATGGCCAGCCGGTCCGGCTCCCCGTTCTCGTGCAAGGCCAGGGTGATGGCGGTGGCGTCAAAGGCCCCGTCGGCCACGGCCAGGGTCCGGACATCCATGCGGGCAAAGGGCGGGGCGGCCGGGCCCGCCGCCCGGCGGGCCATGGCCAGCATGGCCGGCGACAGGTCGACGCCCCAGGCATCGAGGCCGGCCCGGCGAAGGAGCAGGGTCTGCCGGCCCGTGCCGCAGCAGAGGTCGAGGACCCGGCGCGCCCCGAGCCGGACGAGGACGTCCCGGACCAGCCGGCGCAGGGGGGCGAGGAAAAGGGCCGTGGCCGGGTCGTAGAGCCCGGCCAGGGACCGGTAGGGATCGGGCGTCACGTCCGTGGATATCGGGGAAACGTCAGTGGTTGCGGCCAAAGATCTCGGTCATGGCCCGCAGCCGGTCGGCCAGCCCGTGGTCGAACTGGTCCGGGACGGCCCGCCAGCTCCAGTTGCCCTTGGCCACGGACGGCATGTTCATGCGCGCCCCCTCGCCAAGGCACAGGAGATCCTGCATGGGCGTGACGGCCGTGGCCGCCCGGCTGGCCATGACCAGCCGGATGAGCTCCCAGGGCGTCTCCTCGGGCGTCACCTCCCGGCCGAGATAGGCATAGAGCGCCTTTTTGCCGTCCTCGCCGGCCTCGTCGGCCCGGGCCCAGCCGAGGGTGGTGTTGTTGTCGTGGGTGCCGGTGTAGGCCACCTGGTTGCGGTCGTAGTTGTGGGGCGCGTCGCGGTTTTCGGCGATCTCGGCCCCGAAGGCGAACTGGAGGATCTTCATGCCGGGAAAGCCGAAGGTGGCCATCAACTCCCGGACCTCGGCCGTGATCACGCCCAGGTTCTCGGCGATGATCGGCAGGGACGGGAACCGGCGCTGCATGGCCTTGAACAGGGCCAGTCCCGGAGCCTCGACCCACCGGCCGCGCACGGCCGTCTCCTCGTGGGCCTCGATCTCCCAGTAGGCCTCGAAGCCCCGGAAGTGGTCGAGCCGGATGATGTCGTAGAGTTCCATGTTGTGGCCCATGCGCCGCAGCCACCAGTCGAAGCCGGTCTTCTCGTGGACCGGCCAGTCATAGACCGGGTTGCCCCAGCGCTGGCCGGTCTCGCTGAAATAGTCGGGCGGCACGCCGGCCACGAGCAGCGGGCGCTTGTCCGGGCCGAGCTTGAAGAGCTTGGGGTTGGCCCAGACGTCGGCGCTGTCCTCGGTGACGTAGATGGGCATGTCGCCGATGACCTGGATGTCGTTTTCCCGCAGGTGCCGGCGCAGCCCCCGCCACTGGGACACGGCCAGATGCTGGACGAAGCGGATGTACTCGATTTCGTCGGTCTCGTGCTGGCGGACGTAATCCAGGGCATCGGCCCGGCGGTCGCGCAGTTCGGCCGGCCAGTCGGCCCAGCCCGCGCCGCCGCGCCGGCGCTTGATGGCCTTGAAAAGGGCGTAGTCGTCCAGCCAGGAGACCTCGTCATGGCAAAACGACTGGAACCGGGGGTCCCCGGCCAGCCGTTCCCGGCCCCGTTCGAAGGCCAGGCGCAACAGCTTGTCCTTGTAGATCTCCGCGCCCTCGTAGTCGGCCACGGCCGGGTTTTCCTGGACGTAGCCGGACTCGATGTCGGCCGCGTCGAGCCAGCCGTCCGTCACCATCTGCTCGGGGCTTATGAGAAGCGGATTGACGGCAAAGGCCGAATCGCTGCTGTAAGGCGAGTTGCCGATATAGGTCGAGGTCGGGGTCAGCGGCAGGATCTGCCAGTAGGACTGGGCCGCCTGGGTCAGGAATTGGGCGAATTGCCTGGCCCCGGGGCCAAAGTCGCCGATGCCGAACCGGGAGGGAAGCGAGGTGACGTGCAAAAGCACGCCGCTGGCTCTGCGTTGCATGGAAGACTCCTTTGGCGGACGATAAAGGAGGAATGTGGGGGAGGGAACCCCTTTTTTGCAAAAAAGGGGTTCCCTCCCCC
>NZ_CM001368.1:3042116-3107524 GCF_000177215.2 Solidesulfovibrio carbinoliphilus subsp. oakridgensis
CCCCCACACCCCCTCCTTCCCCAAAAAACTCCTAACGGGGGCGCATGGCGATTGCGTCGTCAAACAGCCTCGACATTCCGCGTCGATCCCTTGCTTTTCTTCAATTTCCCCTTTCAGGGGGTCCGGGGGGGCTGGAAAATCCCCCCCGGCCGCCGGAGGCATCTTCGCTTCTCTTTTCTCCTTTTCCCTTACTTTCGCGCCGGGCGCAGGAAGACGGCGGCGAGCGGCGGCAGGGTCAGGGTCAGGGAGTAGGGGTGGTCGAAGCTTTCGATGGCCTCGGCCATGACGGCCCCGGCGTTGCCGAGGCCCGAGCCGCCGTAGGCCCGGGCGTCGCTGTTCAAGAGCTCGGTCCACAGGCCCGGGGCCGGCACGCCGATGCGGTAGCTTTCGCGCGGCACGGGGGTGAAATTGAGGGCCACGAGCACCATCTCGCCGGGGCTTTTGCCGCGCCGCAGAAAGGACAGGACGCTGGCCTCGGCGTCGCGGTAGTCGATCCACTCGAAGCCTTCGGCCTTGAAGTCGCGTTCGTAGAGGGCCGGTTCGGCCTTGTAAAGCCGGTTCAGGTCGGCCACCCACTGGAAAATGCCCTGGTGCGGCGGAGATTCGAGCAGTTCCCACTGGGGTTCGGCGTCGTGGTTCCACTCCTGCCACTGGCCGAACTCGCCGCCCATGAACAGGAGCTTCTTGCCCGGGTGGCCGAACATGTAGCCGAAAAGGAGGCGCAGGTTGGCAAACCGCCGCCAGTCGTCGCCCGGCATCTTCGAGAGCAGGCTGCCTTTGCCGTAGACCACCTCGTCGTGGGACAGCGGCAGGACGAAGTTCTCGGAAAAGGCGTACCAGATGCTGAACGTCAGCTGGCTGTGGTGGTATTTGCGAAAGATGGGGTCGCGGGCGAAGTAGGCCAGGGTGTCGTGCATCCAGCCCATGTTCCACTTCATGCCGAAGCCAAGGCCGCCCAGGTAGGGCGGGCGGGACACCATGGGCCAGGACGTGGACTCCTCGGCCATGGTCTCGCAGTCCGGGAAGCGGGTGTAGACCATTTCGTTCAGGCGGCGCAAAAACTCGATGTTGTCGAGGTTTTCCCGGCCGCCGTGGATATTGGGAATCCATTCGCCCTCGCGGCGGGAGTAGTCGAGGTAGAGCATGGAGGCCACGGCGTCCACGCGCAGGGCGTCCACGTGGTAGTGTTTGAGCCAGAACAGGGCGCTCGAGATGAGGAAGGCCTTCACCTCGTAGCGGCCGGTGTTAAAGATGTAGCAGTTCCAGTCCGGGTGGTAGCCCTTTTTCGGGTCCGCGTGCTCGTAGAGGTGGGTGCCGTCGAAAAAGGACAGGCCGTAGCCGTCGGTGGGGAAGTGGGAGGGCACCCAGTCGAGGACCACGCCGATGCCGTTCTGGTGGAGCCGGTCGATGAGCGTCATGAAGTCCTGGGGCGTGCCGAAGCGGCTGGTCGGGGCGAAGTAGCCGAGCGTCTGGTAGCCCCAGGAGCCGAAGAAGGGGTGCTCCATGATGGGCAGGAATTCCACGTGGGAAAATCCCGCCCGCAGCACGTGCTCGGTGAGGCTGTCGGCCATCTCCAGGTAGGACAGGGACCGGTAGCGGTCCTCGTGGACGCGCCGAAATGAGCCGAGGTGGGCCTCGTAGATGGAAATGGGCGCGGAAAAGCCGTTTTTCTCCTGGCGCGAGGCCATCCAGGCGGCGTCCTGCCAGTCGTGGTCCAGGTCCCAGACGATGGAGGCGGTGTTGGGCGAGGTCTCCCAGTAGAAGGCGTAGGGGTCGCCCTTGTCGGCCCGGTAGTCGGCCACGCTGGAACTGATGTGGTATTTGTAGCGCACGCCCTTGCCGAGGCCCGGGACGAAGCATTCGTAGATGCCCGAGGCGTCGTGGCGCACGGCCATGGGGTGGCGGCCGGGCTCCCAGCCGTTGAAATCCCCGACCACGGACACGGACTTGGCGTTGGGGGCCCAGACCGCGAAGTGGACGCCGTCCTCGCCTTCCACGGCCATGGCCCGGGAGCCGAGCTTGTCCGGCAGGTCGAAATGGTTGCCCTGCTTGAACAGGTAAACGTCGTGCTCGGTCAGGCGCGACACGTCGTGGCGGGGGGGCTTGGCGTCCCACATGGTCATGTTGTCTCCTTGGGCCGCGCCGCTTCGGACGAGGCTTCCAGCAACAGATACGCAAAACGGCCCGTCCGGGCAATGCGCGGCGCTACGGAAAAGCGAGGCGGAGGCCGACGCCGACCTCGTGGACCGGGATCGCCCCGGCCAGGGCCACCTTGGCGGCCAGGTCGGTGCAGTGGCAGGGGTAGAGCGCGGCCACGCCCCTTTCGCGCAGGAACGCCGCCACCGCCGCCAGCTTGTCCGGGGCGGCGTGAAGGAGGTGGAGCCCGCCGACCACGGCGGCCACCCGCTTCTCGCCCGTCACGTCCCGGGCGTGGTCCACGATGTTGCGGATGCCGGCGTGGGAACAGCCCGTGACGACGACGAGGCCGTCCCGGCCGCGCCAGGCCAGGGCCGTGTCGTCGGGCAGGGTGTCCGGCACCGGTCCGGACGGGGTCTGGCGCAGGCCGATGGGCGCCGTGGCGTCGCCGGGATGTTTCTTCGGGATCTCGCCGAGAAAGACGAGGCGGTCGGTCAGGCGGACGGGCTGGCGGGTCAGGCGCAGGTCGAAAAAGCCGGCCAGGGCGTCCACGGCCAAAAGCGGGCCGATGGGCAGGCCGTCGGCCTGGCGCGGGGCCAGGGCGTCGGGGTGGGCGAAAAGCGCCGGCCGGGCGGCGGGGCGTCTTTCCAGGGCCTCTCCGGCGTAGTGGGCGATCAGATGGGAGAGGCCCCAGGTATGGTCCAGGTGGCCGTGGGACAGCACCACGGCATCCAGCCGGCGCAAGTCGATGTCCAGCCGGCCGGCGTTGGCGACGAGCACGCCGCTGTAGCCGCAGTCGAAGAGCGTGCAATGGTCCTGGTCCCGCAAAAAGAGCGCCAGGCCTGGCTCCCCGAGAAGGTAACGGTCGGTCAGGGTGTTGTTGTCCACAAGGACGGTCAGTTCCATGCAAGGCCCCCTGCGGGCGAGGGGGGCCACGAGTTGCAAAGAAAGTCAAGGATTCCCTGGACAAGAAGGCCGGAGTGGGGCATCAAATGATAAATAATCCCGTAGAAGGAGGGAGCCATGAAAATGAGACTGGTCACTGTGCTTGCGATGGGATTGCTCCTGGCCATGTTGGCCGTTGGCTGCAGCGTTTCGGTCGATCTGACACCGCCGCCGCCGGCTGGGTACGTGCGGGTGGTTGGCGCCGACACGGTCAATGTCCGGACCTGCCCCGCCCCCTCGTGCGAAGTGCGCACGGTGGCGTACCGTGGACAGGCGGTCCGGGTCTATGAATACCAGAACGGCTGGGCCCGCATCGTGGTGGTGGATTCCGGCGCTCCGGGCTGGATCGACGCCCGCTACCTGCGCCGGCCGTAGCCGCGTCCTGCTTCGCCGGATCGCCGTCATGACCCCGGGCGGCGGGCCGGCCTCATTTCGCGGGGACCCGAGGTGGGCACTCTATGAGGACGGGAATTCTTTTGACGATGGTGGCCGCGCTGTTTCTGAGCCTGGCCGGGTGCCGGGGATCCATGGAGATCACCCCGCCGAAGCTGAGTGGCCAAAGCCACGTCCAGGCCGGCCAGTAAAAGCGATCGCGACCGGGGCCGAATCCGGTTTTTGCCGGGAGGGACCGTCCCTCCCGGCCATTTTCCTTTCCACCCACCACCATCCGGCCCACCATCCGGGGGGTCCGGGGGGTCCGGGGGGGATGATCCCCCCCGGCCGCCGGAGGCATCTTCTCCCTTTTCGCCTTTTCCCTACCGACCGCCCACGCCGCAGATGGTGAAGCGTTCGCGCTTTTTCTGGCGCACGTCCTCCCAGGTCGGCTCGCTCCAACCGAGGGGGGTCTGCCTGGCCGGGGTGACGATGACGGAGGGGTGGTCGCCGCCGGCCACGTCCACCTTGACGACCCCGGCCGTGGCCCGGGCCTTGGGGTTGAACGAGGCCACGAAGGCGGCGGCGTCGGCCACGGCCGCGGCGTCCCACACCGCCCCGGGCAGGCGGCGGGCCAGGCCGAGGGGCCCCGGCAGGGACCGGACCTTGAAGACCAGGTCGTCCGGGCCGAGAGCGGCCTCCAGGCGGGCGTTGTCGGACTGGTTGCGGCCGATGGCCAGCCACTTGTCCCCGGCCCAATACTGGCGACCGATGTTGGCCAGGTCGAAGTCCGAGGGCGACGGGGGCGTGGTTTGCAGGAACAGCGGAAAAAACCGGCGGGCCGAGGCCTCTTCGGTCAAGAGGCAGCCGCCGGCCGGGGTGGGGATTTCCTTGAGGGCGTAGTGTTCGGCCAGGGCCATCTGGTCCTTGCGGCCCCGGCCGCTCATGGACAGGAGCCGCTCCCGGTCCACGAGCCCCGACGTCTCGGCTTCGGTTTCCAGGAGCCGCCTGGCGCAAAGGGGGCGCAGGAGCAGGCCGCGCGTGGCCGAGTCGCGGCTGATGATGTCCAGGGCGTCCCGGCGCTGGGACATGGGCCGCTGGCCGATGACCTCGCCGGAAATGAGAAACGAGGCCCCGTATTCGGCCAAGAGCTCCTTGGCCCGGCGCAGCATGAGGATCTTGCAGTCGATGCAGGGATTTAAAACCTTGCCCAGGCCGTGGCGCGGCCCGGCGGCCAGCATGGCGACATACGGGGCCGAGACGTCCACCGCAACGATGTCCAGGTTGTAGATGTCGCGCCAGTGGTCGATCAGGCGGGGCTTGCCGAAAAAGGGGCTGACGAAATGCAGGCACAGGACGTCGAGCCCCTGGGCCGCCACGGTCTTGGCGGCCAGGATGCTGTCGAGGCCGCCGGAGAAAAGGGCCAGGGCGTGGTAGGATTTCATGGGGCGTAGCTAAGGTGTCCGGGCCGGCGTGGCAAGGGGAAATGGGCCGCCCGTCCGGGCCGGCCGGGCCCTGGCGGCTTGCGAATTTTTCTCTGGCAACGCGGGTTCGCGGCCTTTCTTTTTGCGGCCCCGGGCTTATATTCCAGCCAAACGTTCTCCGGGCGGCAACGCGCCGCCAGCCTGGGACGTTGCCGTGCGGCAAGGATTTTGCTACACGGTTTCCTTTAGCCCCAACATCAAGTGAGGACACGGCGAATGGCCAGAAAGCCTGCCCAATCCCCTGAAGAGTTCCGCAACGAAGCCCTCGCCACGGCGCTCACCACCATCGAGCGCAAGCACGGCCAGGGCGCCGTCATGCGTCTGGAAGATTCCGCCCATGTGAAGATCCCGTCCATCCCCACCGGCTCCATCGGCCTCGACCTGGCCCTTGGCATCGGCGGCATCCCCAAGGGGCGGATGACCGAGATCTACGGCCCCGAATCCTCGGGCAAGACCACGTTGGCCCTGCATATCATCGCCGAATCCCAGAAACTCGGCGGCACCGCCGCCTTCATCGACGCCGAACACGCCCTGGACGTCAACTACGCCAAGCGGCTCGGCGTCAAGACCACGGAACTGCTCATCTCCCAGCCCGACTACGGCGAACAGGCGCTCGACATCGCGGACCTGCTGGTGCGGTCCGGCGCCGTGGACGTGGTGGTCATCGACTCGGTGGCCGCGCTCATCCCCCAGGCCGAACTCGAAGGCGAGATGGGCGAGACCCAGGTCGGCGGCCAGGCCCGGCTCATGTCCCATGCCATGCGCAAGCTGACCGGCACCATCCACAAGTCCCACACCGCCGTCATCTTCATCAACCAGATCCGCATGAAGATCGGCATGACCGGCTACGGCAGCCCGGAAACCACCACCGGCGGCAACGCGCTCAAGTTCTACGCCAGCGTGCGCCTGGACATCCGGCGCATCCAGACGCTCAAGGACAAGGAAGAGACCTACGGCAGCCGCTGCCGGGTCAAGGTGGTGAAAAACAAGGTCGCGCCGCCGTTTCGCGAGGCCCTGTTTGACATCCTCTACGGCACCGGCGTCTCCCGCGAGGGCGAGCTGATCGACATGGGCGTCGAGGCCGGCATCGTGGACAAGTCCGGGGCCTGGTTCGCCTTCGGCTCCGAACGCCTCGGCCAGGGCCGCGACAACGTGCGCAGCTTCCTCCAGGAGCACACCGACATCCGCGACCAGATCGAAGGCAAGCTGCGCGAGCACCTGGGCTTCGCCGAATACACGCCCCCGCCGGCCCCGGAAGTGGAAGGGGAAGCGGAACAGGAAGCCGACGACGGTATGTAAGTAGAGAGAAGATGCCTCCGGCGGCCGGGGGGATCATCCCCCCCGGACCCCCTGAAAGGGGGGAGGGCCACGGGGCAAGTGGGATGCGATTTTTGCGTTGAACGTACGGCCGGCGGGGAAAAGTTCCTGCCGGATCGCCCTGTTTGGGGACCGCGACCGCCAGGATGGCTCGGCATCCTGGCGGTCGCGGTCCCCGGACCGGGAGGGTCCGGGAGGGGGTGACCCCCTCCCGGCGGGTCCAGGGCGGCGCCCTGGCGGGGTCCAGGGCGGCGCCCTGGCGGGGTCTGGGGCAGCGCCCCAGCGGGGGTCCGGGGCAGCGCCCCGGTTCATACATTTCGAGGAAGACGCGGGGACTCCTTTGCGCTTCCCATTCCCATGCGGAGGCATGCGACAATGATGACGGCAAACGAGATTCGCGCCAAGTTCCTGGACTTCTTCGCGGCACAGGGCCACCAGAAAGTGGCTTCCTCGCCGCTTATTCCCCGCGAGGACCCGACCCTTCTTTTCACCAACGCCGGCATGGTCCAGTTCAAGAAGGTCTTTCTGGGCCAGGACAAGCCCGGGTACAAGCGGGCCACCACCTCGCAAAAGTGCCTGCGCGTCGGCGGCAAGCACAACGACCTGGAAAACGTCGGCCGCACGGCCCGCCACCACACCTTCTTCGAGATGCTCGGCAACTTCTCCTTTGGCGACTACTTCAAGGAAGACGCCATCCGGTTCGCCTGGACGTTTCTGACCGAGGTGATCGGGCTCGACAAGTCGCGGCTTTACGCCACGGTCTACCTGGACGACGACGAGGCCCATGGGTTGTGGAAAAAGATCGCCGGCCTCACGGACGACCGGATCTTCCGGCTCGGCGAAAAGGACAATTTCTGGTCCATGGGCGACACCGGCCCCTGCGGCCCGTGCTCGGAGATCATGTTCGACCGGGGCGAGGAAGTGTCCTGCGGCCCCGACTGCGGCATCGGCACCTGCGACTGCGACCGGTATCTCGAAATCTGGAACCTGGTCTTCATGCAGTACGACCAGATCGCCCCGGGCAACCGGGTGGCCCTGCCCCGGCCGAGCATCGACACGGGCATGGGCCTGGAGCGCATCGCGGCGGTCGTCCAGGGCGTGCACTCCAATTTCGACATCGACCTCTTCAAGGCCATCATCGCCTCGGCCGCCACCATCGCCGGCGTGGCCTACGGCCACAACGACGAGCACGACACCGCCCTTCGCGTCATCGCGGACCACAGCCGCTCGGTGGCCTTTCTCCTGGCCGACGGCGTCATGCCGTCCAACGAGGGCCGGGGCTATGTCCTTCGCCGCTTGATCCGCCGGGCCCTGCGTTTCGGGAAGCTGATCGGCCTGTCCGACCCCTTCCTCTACAAGACCGCCGGCACCGTGGTCGACGTCATGGGCGACGCCTTTCCGGAACTGCTGGCCGGCCGGGAATTCATGGAGCGGGTGGTGCGCGAGGAAGAGGAGCGCTTCGGCGTGACGCTGGATAAGGGGCTTGTCATCCTGGCCGAGGAGCTCGACCGCCTCGGCGAGGCCGGCGAGGCCGTCATTTCCGGCCAGTTCGCCTTCAAGCTCTACGACACCTACGGATTTCCGCTGGACATCGTCAACGACGTGGCCGGCAAGCGTGGCATGGCGGCCGACGAGGACGGGTACCGGGCCTGCATGGCCGAGCAGAAGGCCCGGGCCAAGAAGGCCTGGAAGGGCAGCGGCGAGACCGATCCGGCCGTGCTGTTCCTGGAACTCCTGGAGTCCGGCATGAAGTCCCGGTTCGTCGGCTACGACGCCCTGACCGGGGCCAGCCGGGTCAACGCCCTGGTCTCGGCCGAGGGCCAGGCCGTGGAGCGGCTGGTTGCCGGCGAGACCGGCTACATGGTCTGCGCCGTGACACCCTTTTACGGCGAATCCGGCGGCCAGTCCGGCGACGTGGGGTTGGTTTCGACCCTGACCGGCGACGCGGCCGTCATCGGGGCCATCAAGGCCGGTCCGGACCTGACCGCCCACCACATCGAGGTGAAAAAGGGCGAGATCCTCCTCGACCAGGAGGCCGAGCTGGCGGTCGATCCGGCCGTGCGCGCGGCCACGGCCCGAAACCACACCGCCACCCACCTGCTCCACAAGGCCCTTAAAAACGTGCTGGGAAGCCACGTCAACCAGGCCGGGTCCCTGGTCACTCCGGACCGGCTGCGTTTCGACTTCACCCACATCGCGGCCATGACTCCTGACGAGCTGGCCCGGGTCGAGGACGAGGTCAACGCGGCCATTCTCCTTGACGCCCCGGTGGTGACCGAGGTCATGGGCATCGACGCGGCCCGGGCCAAGGGCGCCACGGCCCTTTTCGGCGAGAAGTACGGCGACGAGGTCCGGGTGGTCGAAGTGCCGGGCGTGACCATGGAATTTTGCGGCGGCACGCACTTGCGCGCCACCGGCCAGGCCGGCAGCTTCCTCATCCTGTCCGAATCCGGCGTCGCGGCCGGCACCCGGCGCATCGAGGCGGCCACGGGCTTAAACGCGCTTCGCCACGTGCGCGAGATGCGCGGCGAGTACGACGAGGGCCTCAAGACCTTGAAGGCCAAGCCGGGCGAGCTGGTGCCCCGCGTCAAGAAGCTTTTCGACGACATCCGGGCCCTCGGCAAGGAGAAGGAGCAGTTGGCCGGCAAGCTGGCCTCGGGCCAGGGCCGCGACCTCATGGCCGGCCTGGAAGAGGTGGGCGGCGTGAAGCTTCTCTGCGCCCGGGTGGACGCGCCGAACGTCAAGGCCCTGCGCGAGGCCATGGACGATCTCAGAAGCAAGCTCCCCTCCGGCGTCATCGCCCTGGCCGCCGAACAGGAAGACGGCAAGGTCAGCCTGATCGTCGCCGTCAGCAAGGACCTGCACGCCCGGTTCACGGCCCCGGTCCTCATCAAGGACGCGGCCGCCTCGGTCGGCGGCTCCGGCGGCGGCCGGCCCGACATGGCGCAAGCCGGCGGCACCAACCCGGCCGGCATCGACGAAGCCTTCGCCAAAGTGAAGGCCGCCGTGGCCGGGTAGTGAAGGCATGAAGACGCGGGGGGAAACGCTTTTGAAAAGCGTTTCCCCCCGCGCCCCCCTTCGAAACGAAAGGTGGGACGGTTCCGTTTTTGGGGTGCGCGTCGGCATCGTCGGCTTCGGCGTTTGACGAGCGGCGGGCATGGTGGATGGAAACGACAGCCTCCTGGGTGATGCCAGGGGGCTTTTTTTTGTCTGCAGGGAAGGGGGCGGGGCCGACGCAGGTTTCACCTCCGTGGGCCGGGAGGAGGCCGGCAGGAAGCGGATAGAGACAGATCGCTCCATCACAAAGGCGCTGGCAGGGAAGTGTTTCCAAGAACCATCCCTGCCAGCGCCCTGGGGTCAGCGGTTGTCGAGCTGTGACCGCACGGCCTTCAGGCCGGCGGTATTGATCCGATAGGGGTGGCCATCTTTCGATGCAATGAGCCGTTTGCTTTTCAGCTTGGTAAAAACGGCCAGGGTGCAATCGGAAAGCACAAGGCCGTCGTTGGTGTAGCATTCGATAAAGGCGATGCGGCCCAATGCGTTGCGGTAATGCACGATGCGGCCGCCTTTGGCCAGGACGTGAAGCGTCCTTTGCTCCGGCTTCGAGATATTCATGTCAGAGATCCTGAGGCAGTAATCCAATGCACAAAAGCAGCAAGCGTCAGCGACGCTTGCTGGGCCTTGGCACAAGGCGATAACCGAAACCCAAAGCAAAAAGGGTCTGGTTACCGGATTCCTGCAATCTCCAACATGCAACCTCTCAGAAAAGGCGAGACATAAAAAAGCGAAAAACAACTAGCGAAAGCCAGTTGTCCTGTCAAGTTCCCTCGTCGGCACGTTCGAGCAGCCCGCGCGTTTCCGCCGTGCCTCCGCCTTGCAGAGGAAGCACGGGGAGGCGACTCCACCGTCCACCAGAATCCCCCGGGGGGCCGGGGAAGGTCAACCGGCGGATTCCGGGGCAGGGCCCAGGGTTTTCCCCAAAGGGACAGGCCCGCCGCTGTCCCTTTTTTTGTTGACCCGATTGCTCCGCCGCATCCCCGGTGCTATGCCGGTGACAATGCCTTCCCCTGTCCCCGGGGGAGGCCGTGCCGACGCCAAGGAGGTTGCCATGCGGCGTTACCAGATGTTCATCGACGGCGCGTTCCTGGAGCACGCCGGCCCCATGGGCCAGGTCGTGAGTCCGGCCACCGAAGAGGTGGTGTCCGAATACCCGGTCGGCAACGCCGACGACGTGGACATGGCCGTTGGGGCCGCGGCCAGGGCCCAACCCAAATGGGCCGCCCGGACGTCCATCGACCGGGCCGGGCACCTCGTGCGGATCGCCGCCGCCGTCCGGGAGAAGGCCGACGCCCTGGCCCGCACCATCAGCGAGGAGCAGGGCAAGGTCTTGGCCCTGGCCCGCACGGAGGTGCTCTTTACGGCCGACTACATCGACTACATGGCCGGCTTCGCCCGGCGTTACGAGGGCGAGATCCTCGAAAGCGACCGGGTGGGCGAGAACATCTTTCTGTTCAAAAAGCCCATCGGCGTGGTGGCCGGCATCCTGCCCTGGAATTTTCCGTTCTTCCTCATCGCCCGCAAGGCCGCCCCGGCCCTCGTCACCGGCAACACCGTCGTGGTGAAGCCAAGCAGCCTGACCCCGAACAACGCCTTCGAATTCGCCAGGATCGTCGAGGAATGCAAACTGCCGCCCGGCGTCTTCAACCTGGTCACCGGGTCCGGGAGCGAGGTGGGCGGGAGCCTGGCCGGCCACCCGAAGGTCGGCATGGTGACCTTCACCGGCAGCGTCCCGGGCGGCGTGGCCATCATGCAGGCGGCGGCGGAAAACGTCACCAAGGTGTCGCTGGAACTCGGGGGCAAGGCCCCGGCCATCGTCATGGCCGATGCGGACCTCGACCTTGCGGTCCGGGCCATCCACGCCTCGCGGGTCCTGAACACCGGGCAGGTCTGCAACTGCGCCGAGCGGGTCTACGTCGAGGAGCCCGTGGCCGAGCTTTTCACGGCCAAGATGGTGGCCGCCATGGCGGCCACCCGTTTTGGCGATCCGCTGGCGGAATCCGGTCTCGACATGGGGCCCTTGGTCAGCCAGGACCAGCTCGAGAGCGTGGAAGCGGCCGTGGCCCGGGCCATCGGCGACGGCGCCATCCTGCGCACCGGCGGCAAACGGGCCGAGGGCAGGCGCGGCTACCACTTCGAGCCGACGGTCCTTGCCCAGTGCCGGCAGGAGTGGGACATCATGCGGCAGGAGATCTTCGGCCCGGTCCTGCCCATCGCCACGTTCACGGACCTGGACGAGGCCATCGCCCTGGCCAACGACAGCGACTACGGCTTGACCTCGTCGCTCTACACCACCCGCCTGGACGTGGCCCTGCGGGCGGCCAACGAGCTCAAGTTCGGGGAAACCTACGTCAACCGGGAGAACTTCGAAGCCATGCAGGGCTTCCACGCCGGCTGGCGCAAATCCGGCATCGGCGGCGCGGACGGCAAACACGGCCTGGAGGAGTTCTTGCAGACCCGCGTGGTCTACATGCAGTACAACCCGGCCGGGAAGTAGGGGGGCAGGGGAAGGGGACGCGGAGGGCGAAACCGGGATTCCGCCCCGGACCCCGCCGGAGGCTTTAGTATCCTGCGCCCCCCGGGCCGGCAGGCGCAGGCGGACGCGGGTTGGGACCGGCGGGCGGGGGCGGGATGAAGCCGTAGTTCCATTTGGTCATGGGCCCGCCCATGTCCATGGCCAGGGTGGCGGTGATGGCGGCGAGGGGATCTGACGGCATCCGGTTTTTGCGGGTAAAGATGATGTAGTCCTCGGTCAGGCCGGTTTCCATGGTGCCGGTGTGGGCCATGGACCACAGGCGTTCGCCGTTTCGGACGTCGATGACGTCGAAGGTGCAGGAAACGCCGGAGTCGCCGCGCGTGCCGCCGGACATGACGTAGGTGAACTTGCCGACAATGACCGTGTCGAGGCCCATTTTGCGGGCCAGGGCCACGGCCTGGGGCGTGGAGGCGTTTCGCAGGCCCGGTTCGAAGAGGAGCTTGGGGAAGACGCGGTCGCGGGTCCAGGTCTGCCAGACGATGCGGGTGAGCTGTTCGCCGAGTTCCTGGGAGCCGGCCATGTCCTGGGTGACCTGGAAGGGGACGACGAGCCCGGACACGGGGGTGGGCGGGGAGCGCATGGGCTCCACGTAGACCTCGGGATTGCCGCGCCGGGTGTAGTTGTCGACGGACAGGACGTGCTTGTCGGTGAGTTTGGGTTCCACGGCACAGCCGCCAAGGAGGAGCAGGCCGAGGACCAGGCAGGACAGGGCACGGGGGAGGCGCGGGTGGCGGCGCATGGGGACCTCCGGACGGGGCTGGTTATTGGCGGGTGGTGGTGACCACGGGCGCGTCGGAAAGGGTCTTTAAGAGCTGCTCGCGCGAGGAGAGCAGGCTTTCGCGCAGTTCCTGGCGTTTTTTCGATGGGAGCATCCGGAATTCCGGCCGGGTGGTCATGCGTTCCAGTTCCAGCATTTCCTTGCGGATGCGCCGGGCCTTGAGGAGAAAGGCCTGTTCCTCGGGCCGGGCCTTGGAGGCCAGGTCGGCGAGTTCCGCCAGCTCGGCGGCCATGTTCCGGAAGGTCTCGGGATGGATTTCCTTGGCCAGACGCCGCTGTTCGGCCAGGCATTGCATCTTTGTCCGCAACCATGCCAACATGGTTCACTCCATCACCGCCGCTGCCGGCGCGTTCGCGCGACCTTGTTCGGACGGCCCTGCCCGCCAGGGCCGCTCCCCACCATGATCTTTCTTGCGCTTCCGGCGGCCGGCGTCAAGAGGGTTACGGGCGGGACCGGACTCAGTGCCCCGGCGCGAAGTTTTGCAGCATGGCCAGGAGGAGGAACAAATACAGCGACCATTTGATGAAAATGGCGGCCAGGGTCTGGGTATAGGCCGCCTCGTGGACTTTTTTGAGGCCGATGGCCTGCAGCGTCATGTACCAGACCAGGATGACCGGCGAGAGGATCTGCCCGGCCACGGGCACGGCGGACAGGACCGTGGGGGCGGCGCTGTAGCACATGACCCGGAAGGTCTCGTTGAAGCCTTTCTTGGCGCTGCGGAAAAGGAGCAGCAAGAGATGGGTGAGCCAGGCGTCGAGGTAGATGCCAAGGGAGATGGCCAGCGGCACCAGGAGCAGGGCGACCAGGAAGCCGAGCCCCGGGGTGTGGGCCATGAGGCCGAGGCCCTCGGACTGGGCCGGGCCGCCGAGCCGGACCCGCAGCCCGAACAGCGACCACAGGAAATCGATGACGAGCAGGAATTCGCTGATGAGCAGGTTGAAGACCAGCGCTTTGGCCTTGGGCCGGCCTTCGGGCATGGCCCCGAAAAAGTCCATGGGGGTAAAAAGGATCTTTTTGAGCGTCAGGAAAAGGCCGGGGAAAAATCCGTAGGCGTCCAGGCGTTCCCACGGGATGGGGTCGGTGACGACTTCCCGGGGCGTCTCGTCGCCGCCCGGGCCGTCCTCCGGGGAAAAGCGCTTGGATTCCGGGGCCGGCTTGCGCCGGGGTTCGTCGTTCATGGCCTGGAGCCTGGCCCAGATGTCGCGCACGCCGTCGCTGCGGCGCGGCGCGGGATCGGGGGTGTCGGCTGCCCTGGGTGCCTGCGGCCGATCCGGGATATCCGGGGCGACGGGAGCCTCGGGGACGTCGTCTCGGGACGGAGCCTCCCGGACTTGCGGCTCGTCGTCCCGGTACGCGGCCCGGGGCTGGGGCGCGCGGTCCGCCGGGCGCGGCGGGGCGGCCGGCTCTGCGTCGTCGGCACGGCTTTCGGCCGGGGCCGGGCGGCGGCCGGCGACCGGCTCGTCGCCGGGAACCGGAGCGACGGCCGGCGGTATGTCCGTGTCCCGCCGCAGCGCCTGGCCGGACGGATCCGGTTCGTCGGCTTCGGGAACGGGCACATTGTCGCGGAAATGGCGGTATCCGGCCTCGCGCCAATCATCGGCCGGGACTTCGGGCGTGTCGTCGCGGGGCGGCGCGGCCGGGGCCGGGCGGCGGGCGGCCGGAACCGGCGCGTTCCGGCGGGATCCGGGCCGGGGAGGCTCCGCGGGCGGGGCGTCGGACAATGGGCCGGCCTCGTCGTACGGGGCACGGGGGGCGCGGGCCGGGGCCTCCTCGAAACGGTCGGTATCGTCGTAGGGCGGCCGGGAGGTGTGGGCCGGGGCCGCTTCAGTTTCGTCGGCCGGGGCCGGCGTCCTCTGGCGGCGGGCCGGCACGGGCTCGTCCGCAGGCGGCAGGTCCCGGGTTTCGGCCGGGTCCCAGTGGGCGGCGACGGGCGGCTTCTGGTCGCGCCGCACCGGATTCTTGCCGGACCGGCGCCAGGACGACTCGCCGTCGTCCTGCGGCTGGGCCGGGGCGGCTTGCTGGGCCGGATCGCGGGGCGCGGGACGCGACACCGGATCCCTGTCAGGGCGGAATTTGAACCGATGGCGGCACTTGGGACAGGTGGCCATGGTCGAGGTCACCGGAACCTTGTTGTCGGGCAATTCCCGAAAAAAGCCGCATTGGGGGCAATTGATGCGCATCATGTACCTTTGCAAAAGGTTCGGCCCCGTCTCCCGGGCGCGGACCTGCAGGATCGAGTGTAGCCGCTCCCTGGCGGCAAGGCAACCGCGACAGGGCGGGCCCCGGCTCCGGGCCTGGGGCCGGGACCGCCCGCGGCTTCGTTACCATAGGGCGGGCAGGAGCATAACCCTTGCGTCCGGGCCTTTCCCGGCCGGGGGCGTGAAAAAGGACAGGGGCAGGGTGGGGTAGTCGCGGGAAAGGCGGTGCAGGGGCGCGCCGCCGGCCGCGTCGTAACGGGCGAGCTTGGCCTGGACGGCGGCGTCGTCGGCAAGCAGGCGGTTGTGATGGAAAATGGGGGTGCCAAGGGCCAGGGCGGCCCGGCCGGCCAGGCCTTCCAGGCGCTCGTGGACCGGGCGGACGTAGCGGGCCCGGGCCGGCGGGGCGGTGGAGAACAGGCGCAGCTGCAGGTCCGGCCACAGCCCATGTCCGGCCTTGGCGTGGCCGGCGTCGGGATAGAGCGTGATCCGTGGGAAATAGGCCGCCCCGACCCCGGGGGTGGCGGCGAGCCGGGCCGCCAGAGCGCTCAATCCCGGGCCCGGACGTTCGTCCGGGTCGAGCGTCAGGACCCAGCCCGGCGGGCAGGCCCCAAGCAGGGCGTTGCGCTGGGCCGCGAAATCCCGGCCCAGGGGCCGGGCCAGATGGCGCACGGGAATGCCGAGGCTTGCGGCCCCGTCGGCGGCCGCCGGCACGTCCGGGCCGTCCCAGAGGACGACGGCCCGGCTGGCCAGGCCCCGGCAGGCCTCGAAAAAGCCCGGCAGGTCCGGTTCGTCCGGCCGGGCCAGGACGGCCAGGGTCAGGCCCGGTCCGGCCCCCGGGCCGGGGGCCCCGGCCGGCGGGGCAAGGGGGGAGGTCTCGGCCAGCAGCCGGCGCAGCCGGGCCAGCCGCTCCCGTGCCTCCGGGGACGCGTCCTCGGGATTGACGGTGACCAGGGCGGCCCGGGGGGACGGGGCGTAAAGGGCGAGCAGGCAGAAAAGGGCCTGGGGCGAACTGTCGGCCAAAAGCTGGTGCGGCCCCTCGGGCGTGATCCAGCCGAGGCTTCCCGCTTCCCACAGGTGGCGGGCCGTGGCCGGGGCCAGGGAAAGGACGGTCAGGGCCGTGGCCGGGGGCAGGGCTGCGGCCAGGGCCCCGGCCAGGCGGCCGGTGCCCTGGCCAAGGAGAAAAACGGCCGGCCGGCCGGCCGCGGCCCGAAGGATGCGCCGCACCCGGGCGTCGGTCCGGTCCGGGCCCAGAGCGTCGGAGGTCAGCCCGGCCGGAGCCGGATCGCCCAGCCGCCAGGACAGGATTTCGCGCGTGTAGGTGAAAAAGGGGTGGGTCATGGATCGCCCGGGCCTCGAGGCCGATCTACCGTGGGATCTCCATGAAAGTCCAGCTCATGGGGCTGGCGGCGCCTCCGGCCCGGACGGACGGAGCGGGAATGGCCGGGCCGCGGGCCGGCGGCCTGGCTTTGGCCCGGCGGCCCACGGCGTCTTACCCCTGGGGGCGGCTGGCGGCGTAGGCGGCCATGACCCGGCGCAGGGGCGCGGCCGACGGCTCCTTGGCCGGGCCGGCCAGGGACGGGGCCGGGATTTCCCGAGGCTCGCGGCCGGGACCGGCCGGCGCGTGGGACGCCTGGGGCGCCCGGGGAGCGGCCGGCGCGACGCTCGTGGCCGTGGCCACGGCCGGCTTGGCCGGCGCGGGGGCCTGTCCGGCCTGGACGGGCTGGTAGGCCGAACGGCCGGCCGTGGCCGGAACGGCGGCGATGGGCAGGCGGCCGGCGGACTGGGTGGCGCTGGTCGGCACGGTCTTGGTGGCCACCTTGCCGTTGGCTTCGTTGAAGGCGTCGCGAAGGCCGGTCAGGATGTGCACGACCTCGTCGATCTTGGCCGTGTCCATTTTGAGGTTGGCGGTCAACAGGCGCGAGCTGCAGAAAAAGTAGAGTTTTTGCAGGCGGTCGGCCAGTTCGCCCCCTTTGCTGCTATTGAGGGTGCCCTGGAGTTCGGTGAGGATGTCCAGGGCCTTGGAGATCAGGATGCCCTTTTGGGCGTAGTTTTTCTCGGCCATCTTTTCCTTGGCCTGGCCGAGGAACTTGAGGGCCGCGTCAAAGAGCATGATGAGCAGGTCGCCCTGGGTGGTGGTGCTGACCTGGGTCTGGAAATAGGATCTGGCGGCGCTCTGCATAGGCTCTCCCCTTGTTTCTCCCTCTTATCGGACGCTCGGCGTTCTTCTCTAGAGCGCCTCGGCCGGCGCGACCGGCCATGGGAGGGCCGGCCCGGGCCCGGCGCTGGTGCGGCCGAAATTTTACCTTGGCATCCCAGGCCTTTGCCGGAAAAGACGCGGGCGCGGGAGCCGGAAATTTTTTTTGCGGGCCGCGCGGCCGGCCTCGGAACCTCCGGCAGGGGTGGACGACGCGGCGCCTGGGGCGGTTTCCTGCCGAGTCGGCCGTGGGCGGCGATCAGTCGTCGGTCAGCTGGGCGATCTGCGAGGAGAGCTGGCTCTGCTGCTGGCTGTAGACCGACAGGAGGGAGTCGACCTTGGCGAAGCGCTTGCGCAGGTTGGCGGCATAGGTGCTGATGCGCCGCTGCTCGAAGGCGATCTTGTCGTCGATCATGGCCGTGATGTCGTCGTAGTTCTCGTCCAGGATGTGCAGCGGCCCGTTGGTGGTATCGGTCATCTGGTCGAGCAGGGAGGCGAGTTCGCCGGTCTTGCCCTCCTTGAGCGAAACCTTGCCGGTATGCACGCCCGGGCTCACGTCGATGGCCTTGATGACCAGACCGGCCTCGGGGTAGCCGTGGCTGCCGGTGATCGTGTTGGAGTTGCTGTGGTAGATGGCGGGGTTGCCGTTTATGGTCGCACCGGTGATCTTGCCGCTGGAATCGGTGGTGTAGGCCAGATCGTAGGTGCCGCACTTGGTGGTGCCGCTGATGTAGGAGGAGATGGAGAATTCCGACGAGTCGGTGCTGCCCACGTACTGGGCCGAGAAAAGCTGGGCCACGGCATCGGCATTGGAGCTCAGGATATCGTCGAGGACGTCGTCGTCGATGACGAGGAGGCCTTCGGTGGTGGACCCTTCGGAGGCGTCGGTGGCGATGCCGAGCTGGGCCAGGGTGGAATACTTGTCCGTGGTGTAGTCGAAGCCGATGCCCTTGCCGGCCACGGCCGTCTTGAGGTTGGTGTCGATGAGCTGCAGGCCGTAGTTGCCGGTCAGGATCGAGGCCTGCTGCGTGGTGGAATCGAATTTGGTGAGATCCTGGAGCAGGGTCCGGACGGTGTTCATCTGTTCGACGAACGTCTGGATGTTCTTCTTGACGGTGGCCGTATCCGTGGTGGTGGTCACGTCCACGGTGCCGGTGCTCTTGAGGTTGAGGGTCAGGCCCGAGAGCAGGTCGGTCACGCTGTTGGTTTCGCGGGTGATCCAGACACCCGCGTCCGTAGGCCAGCCGTCGAGCTTGAGCTGGGCGCTGGCGTTGTTGGTGATGGTGTTAAAATCCGCGTTGGTGAATCCGCTCAGGCCGGAGTTGTTGGCGATGGTCAGGCTGGCGCTATCGCCGGTGTCCATGCCGCGTAGCTGGAGGTAGTACTTGGACCCGTCGTTGACGATGCTGGCCTTGACGCCGGGATTTTTCGGGTCGTTGTTGATGATGCTGGCCAGATCGGTCAGCGTGCAGTTGGCGCCGATAGCATTGGAATAGGTGACGCCTTTGTAGGTGTAGTTGAAGGAGACCTCGGAACTGGACGGATTGATGTCCTCGGTGGCGCTGGTGTAGCCGGTCTTGGAACTCATGGCCTTGGCCGTGGCCAGACGGTTGACGGTGATGGAGTGGGAACCGTTGTCCGCGTTGGCCCCGGTGGTCACGGCCAGGATGGTGGAGTCGGTGCTGTCCGTGGTCTTGGAAAGAAATTCCCCAACGGAGTCCATTCCTTCCAGAGTGGTTTTGAGGGAGAGCATTTCGCTGTTGAGTTTCTGGAAGGCCGTCTGCTTGTCGGTCCAGGACTGTTTCCAGGTCTGCAGCGTGGTGATGCGCCCCTGCTCGACCTGGACCAGCTTGGTGATGAGCGAATTGAAGTCCGTGCCGTTGCCGAGTCCGGTGTAGGTGATCTGGCCTGACGTGGTGACGGGCGTGTAGGCGCTGACGCTTGAGATGGTCATGAGGCTACCCCGGGCGGCATGTTTTTCCTGTTAAGGGGAATCCGTCTCCTCCGGTAGCAAGCGACATGCCAAATTGTATGGCCGGGCCGCCGATGGCGGCCCGGCCGAGGGGCATTCGAGGGTTAGCCGCCGATGAGCTGCATGGCCATCCTGGGCAGGGAGTTGGCCTGGGAGAGCATGGCCACCGCCGACTGGGTCAGGATCTGGTTGCGCACGAACTGGGTCATTTCCGTGGCCACGTCCACGTCCGAGATCTGGGACTCGGCCGCCTGCAGGTTTTCGCTCTGGATCTGCAGGTTGGAGATGGTGTTCTCCAGGCGGTTCTGGAGGGCGCCCAGGTTGGCCCGGATCTTGTCCTTGGACACGATGGCGGTCTTGATGGCGTCGAGGGCCTTCTGGGCCAGCTCCTGGGTGGAGATGCTGCGGCCCTTGGCCGACGAGGCCGCGCCGATGCCGACGCCCAGGGCCGAGGCCGTGGAGGTGCCGATCTGGACGTAGTAGTAGTCCTCGGCGCTGTTGTTGCCGGAACCGAAATGGACCTTGAGCTTGCCGGAGGAGTTGATGCCACTGCCGCTGTGGGTGGCGCCGGACAGGTTGCCGTTCAAAAGATAGATGCCGTTGAAATCCGTGGCATTGGCGATTCGGGTGATTTCCGAGGCCATGGCCTGGTATTCCGAGTCGATGATCAGGCGCTGGTCCGAGGTGTAGGTGCCGGTGGAGGCCTGTTCGGCCAGTTCCTTCATGCGGATGAGCTTTTCGTCCACGACCTGGAGCGCGCCGTCGGCCGTCTGGATCATGGAGATGGCGTCGTTGGCGTTGCGGACACCCTGGTTGGTGGCCGCGATGTCCGAGCGCATGAGCTCGCGGATGGCCAGGCCGGCGGCGTCGTCGGCCGCGGTGGTGATGCGCAGGCCCGACGACAGGCGGTTGGTCGAGGTGGCCAGGGCGCTGTACGAGTTGGACAGGTTGCGGGCGGCCGTGGCGGCCATCATGTTGTGATTGATCACGAGCGACATGGTTGTTTCCTCCGTGAATGTGTGCGGGCGTCCTTGCCCTTGTGCGCTGCCGGTTGCGGCCGCGGGCCCTCGGCCGATCGACAACCGGTGTGTGCCTCTGTTGTCTTTCTTATCGACCCCGGAAAATCGTTTCTTTAGCCTCGCCCGGGCGGCGGGCCAAAAATCCGGAAAACGGCCGGCGCCGAAGGGGAGGGTGGGACGGTTCACGGGTAAAACGGGGGCAGACGGCGCGTGCGCCGGTGAGGGAAAAACGCGTGGGGCGGTGAGGGAAAAGCGCAGGGCCGGGAAGGCAGAAGGCGCGTGCGCCGGGAAGGCAGACGGCGCGTGCGCCGGGAAGGAAAAGACAAGAGTCGCGGCCGAAAGCCGGAGCGGGAAAACTACTTTTCGGTCACGGCCTGCCGGAAGCGGATGGCGGCCTCGTCCGGCGACAGGCCGCGCACGGCCGCGAAGCCGGCCAGATTGTCCTCGGCGTCGCAGGGCCGCAGATAAAGCGGCTCCACCGGGTCGAAGCCGTAGCCGGCCCCGGCGGCCGCAACCAGGACCACGTCCGGATCGGGCTCGCAGCCCTCCGCGCCGAGGAACGTGGCCAGGGGCACGGCTTCGAGCAGAACGGCCCGATGGCGCATGGCCCCCTCGCCGGTCAGCCACAGGGGGCCGACGGCCGCGTCGTCGGCCAGACGCGCGCAGGCCTGGGCCAGGGTGAGGGCTTCCGGGCCCCCGAGCGGCAGGACGTCGCCGTCGGCCAGAAACGACTGGAGATAGACCTGGCCGGCCCGGGCGTGGGTCACGGCCGCGACCACGCCCCCGGCCCGTTTGGCGGCCGAGGCGGCCAGAAGCGGCAGGAAATCGAGTCCGGCCATGGGAATGCCCGCGCCAAAGGACAGGCCAAGGGCCGTGGCCAGGGCCACCCGGATGCCGGTGAAGCTCCCCGGGCCCCGCACGCAGGCCACCCCGCCAAGGCCGGACGCGGGAACCCCGGCCTCGGCCATGGCCGAGGCGATCATGGGGGCCAGCGTCTCGGCCGCCTGGCCCCGGGCGGTCCCGGCCCGGCGGACGACCCTGCCCCCGGGACGGCCGCAAAGGACCGTCAGCTCCGGGGACACGCCGCAAAGGACCAGAAGGGGGCCCTGGCCCGGGGCCGCGCCGCCGCTAGCCATCGAGGACGCTCATCTGGCGGCGGATGTCGTTGACCGTGGCCAGGATCATGAGGCCGATCAGAAAGGCCAGGCCGAGCTTGGTGGTGAGGGCCCGCATGCGCGGGCTGACCGGCCGGCGCATGACCATCTCGATGGCGTAGAAAAGCAGGTGCCCGCCGTCGAGGACCGGGATGGGGAGCAGGTTCAGGACGCCGAGGTTGACGCTGATGAGCGCGGCCAGGGCCACCACGTTGCCAAGGCCTTCCGAGGCCTGCTTGCTGACCATCTGGGCGATCATGATCGGACCGCCGAGGCTGTCGAGGGGAACGACCCGTTCGATGAGCTTCAAAAGTCCCGTGTAGGTGACCACCACCACGTTCCAGGTCTGGTGCACGGCCTCGCCGGCGGCCAGGCCCGGCCCGAGCGGCACGGTCCGGGTCTTGCCCGAAGCCACGATGCCGACCAGGGGCGCGCTTTCCTCTTCGCCAAAGAGGTTCTTGACCGTGCGCATGGCCGGGGTCAGGGAGAAGGTCTCCTGCCCGCCCTCGCGGCTGACGGTCAGGGTCACGGCCTTGCCGCCGCCGCCGCGGATGGCCGTGGCCAGGGCGTCCCAGTTGGCGACCGGCACGCCGTTGACGTCAAGGACGGTGTCCCCGGCCTTGATGCCCGCCACTTCGGCCGGGCTGTCCTTTTGCACCTGCCCGACCACGGGCAGCATTTCGAACCGGCCCTCGGCCACGAGCAGGCCCCAGAACAGGAGCCAGGCCAGGAGAAAGTTGAAGACCGGGCCGGCGGCCACCACGATCATGCGCTGCCAGGCCGGGCGCAGGCGGAACTGGGCCTCGGGCGGAAATCCGTCCGGCACCGGGTCGTCCGGGTCCTGGGCCACCAGCTGGACGTAACCGCCGAGCGGAATGGCCGACAAGACATAGCGGGTGGCCCCCCGGGTGAAGCCGAAGAGTTTCGGGCCAAAGCCCAGGGAAAAGGTGACCACGCCCATGCCGAAGGCCCGGGCGGCCAGGAAGTGCCCCAGTTCGTGGAAGAAGATGAGCCCTCCGAGGACCAGGGCCACGGCGAGGATGCTTTCGATCATGCGCACTCATGGACGCCTGCCCGCTGGCTTGGCAACAGGCGGCGTGGAGGTTTGGCGGCCGGCCCGAGGCGGGGGTGTCCGTCTGCGGGCGCGGGCCGTTTGCTTATAATAAGCGGCTTTGGCGGCAAGGCAACGTCACTTGCGCCCTTTGGCACGCTTGGTCGCGGCATCGCGGACCCGGCCGTCGAGGTCCATGATGGCCCGGGCGTCGGCCACGGGGCAGCCGGCATGGGCGGCAAGCGCCGCCTCGATGGTCGTGGCGATGGCCATGAAGGGCAGCTCCCCGGCCAGGAACAGGGCCACCGCCGCCTCGTTGGCGGCATTGAGGACGACCGTGTGGCTGGGGCCGGCGGCCAGGGCCTGCCGGGCCAGGGACAGGCAGGGAAAGGCGTCCTCGCGCGGGGCCTCGAAGGTCAGCGAGGCGAGCTTGACCAGATCCACGCGCGGCCCGGACAGGGGCAGGCGTTCGGGATAGCCCAGGCAATAGGCGATGGCCACCCGCATGTCCGGGGGGCCGAGGTGGGCCAGGAGCGACCCGTCGTGGAGCTGGGCCAGGGAGTGGACGATGCTCTGGGGGTGGACCACCACCTCCACCTGGGAGACGGGCAGGCCGTAGAGGCGGCAGGCCTCGATGACCTCCAGGCCCTTGTTCATGAGCGTGGCCGAATCCACGCTGATTTTGGGGCCCATGGACCAGGTGGGATGATTGAGCGCCATGGCCGGGGTGGCCGCCTCGAGGGCGGCCCGCGGCATGGTCCGGAAGGGGCCCCCGGAAGCCGTCAGCACCAGCCGCTCGACCAGGGGCAGATCCGGCAGCCCGGCCCCGCCCAGGGCCTGGAAAAGGGCGTTGTGCTCGGAGTCGACCGGCAGGATGACCGCGCCCGAGGACCGGGCCAGCTCCCGGATGAGGTCGCCGGCGAGGACGAGGGACTCCTTGTTGGCCAGCGCCACCACCTTGCCGGCGGCCACGGCGGCCAAGGTCGGCACCAGCCCGGCCGCGCCCACGATGGCCGAGACCACCACGTCGGCCTCCGGAAGCCTGGCCATGGCGGCGTAGCCTTCCGGGCCGACCAGGATGTCCGGCCTGTAGCCGGCCGGGAGCAGGGCGGCCAGGGCCCGGGCCCCGGCCTCGGTCAGGACGGCCAGGACCGGGGGACGGAAGGCCGCGGCCTGTTCGGCCAGAAGCTGCACGTTGGTCGCGCCGGCCAGGCCGGCGACGGCGTACCTGTCCGGGTGTTCGGCCGCCACCCGCAGGGCGCTGACGCCGATGGAGCCCGTGGCTCCGAGCACGGCCAGCCGCCGGGGGCGGTCCGGGGCCGCGACGGCAAGGGAGGAGATGTAGCCGTCACCGGCCGGGGCCGGGGCGGGGGACGTCGGGACAAGGGCCGGCTGGCCGGCGGGGTGTCTGGTCATGCGTCGCGTTTCGTTCTGGCCGATTCGCCCGCCCCGGGGGGGGCGATGCCGTAGCGGCCGAGAATCTCGGTGATGCGGGCCGACAGGTTGGTGGCCACCTTGCCGAGCGCCGCCAGGTTGATGCAGACATAGAGGTCGACCTTGTAGGGGGCTGTCTCCCACAGGGCGACCAGGGAACGGGCCAGTTCCGGCTCGATCTGGACCAGTCGCAGGCGCTCTTCCAGTTCGGCCGGGTTTTTGGGGCGAAAAAGCAGGAAATCCGGATTGTCCGGATCGTCGTCGAAAAACTGCCTGCGCCGGACCTTGTTGAATCCGGCTTCGACCAGGGCGTCGACCCCGGCCCGGGGGGCCCGGCGGTTGCGCGCGGCCTTGACCTGGATGCGGCCGGCGTCGGCCTCGCCCTTTTCGCGCAGGAGATAGGCGAAATCGAATTCCATGATGTGCTCGAGCACGAGCCCCAGGTGGAGGGCGTCGAACACGCCGGCCGATTGGACGAGCCAGGCCGTCTCCTTGGGCGAGAAGTCGCGCAACGCCCGGGCGAAGTCCTCGCGCACCACCCGCAGGGATACGGCCGCGCCGAGGCAAAGGGCCGTGATCTCCTCGGCCCAAAAGGCCTGCCTGGCCTCGGCCTCCTCGCCTTCGCCGGCCGGCCCGGCCCGGTATTCGGCCACCACGGCGTCCATGGCCGCCACCTGGGCGGCGAAGGTCGATTCGTCGCGCTCCGCGCGCCGGTTCCACTGGGGGATCTCGGCCCGGGACAGGACGGCCAGGGCGGTCTCCAGGTTCTGCCGGCCGGCCTCGTCGCCGGTCCCTTCGGCAAAGGCGGTCTGGACCCGGGTCTTGGAAATGGCCTTGGTGGTGCCCATGAGCTTGGAGAGGACCGCGTCGAAGGGAAAGGCCACGATCAGAAGCTGGCCTTCGCGGGAGAGGCGGTAGCGGCGTTCGGCCAGGATATCGTCGTAGGCCCCGCGCACCTCTTCCTTGACGAACCGCTCGATGGCCGTGCGCCAGTAGAGCTCGTCGAAAACCAGGGTGGCGGTCAGCTCCTCGATCTTGGCCAGGGAGTTCTCGCCGAAATGGCGGATGATGGCGTCGCTGAAATTGTCCTTGACCAGGCTCGAGGCGTAGACCGCGCCCTGCAGGCACTTGGCCAGGAGGGTTTCGACGCGTTCGAGCCGGCGGGCCAGCTTTTCCCGCCGGGCCTCGTCGCCGACAGCCTTGGCCTTGCCGTAGTGGTTGAGTTCGAGGAGGTACTCGGAGAAACGCTCCTTGATGGACTCGTGGGCCGGGTGCAGGCCCTCGGCCCGGCGAAGGAGCATGTCCATGAGGCTTTGCTGCTCGGTTTCAAGGAGCGGAAACTCGTTTATGCGGCCCCGGTTGGCGCGCAAAAATTCCAGGAAGACCCGTTCCTCCAGCACCTCCCGCCGGGCTTTTACGGCCTTGAGCTCTTCGAGCTTTTCCAGGCAGGCGGCGAAGCGGGCCTCGCGGTCGGCGGGCGCGGCGGCGGAGGGGGTGGCGGCGGCATCGTCCATGGCGGCAGGCTCTCCTTTTAGCCGAGCCCGAGCCAGGGCCGGCAGGCGGCATAGGCCAGGATGGCGGGCAAAAGCCCGTCGATGCGGTCGAGCACGCCGCCGTGGCCGGGCAGGAGCGTGCCCGAATCCTTGACCCCGGCGGCGCGCTTGAGGGCGGATTCGAAAAAGTCGCCCATCTGGGAGACGGCGGCCATGGCCAGCCCCAGCCCGGCCAGGGGCAGGGGGCCGGCCAAGGGGCGCCCGAAGGCCCCGAAGGCCAGGGCGACCAGGGCGGCGGCCACGAGCCCGCCGCCGGTCCCGGCCCAGGTCTTGCCCGGGCTGACCGCCGGCCAGACCTTGGGGCCGCCGATCAGGTGGCCGGCATAATAGGCGCCCGTGTCGGCGGCCATGACCACGGCCAGGACGAAGGCCGTTTCCACGGCCGAAAAAAGGCACAGAAACCGCAGGGAAAAGGGCACGTACAAAAGGGCGGCCGCCAGCCCCCCGCGCGGCGGGGCCGTCTCGCCCCGGCCGGCGAAGCGGCGCAGGAAATCGAACTGCTCGAGCCACAGGGCCAGGGCCAGGACGGCGGCCAGAAGCGGCCAGCCGCCCCATACGGCGCTTCCTGCCGCCACGGCCCCAAGAACCAGGCCCGTCCACTCGAGGACCGGGCCGGGCCGGCCGGTCATGGCGAAAAATTCCCGCATGCCGACAACCGAGACAGCGGCCACCAGGACGCCAAGCGGCCAGCCGCCGACAGCCACGGCCGCGGCCAGGACCGGCAGGCCGACGGCGGCGGTCAAAATCCGTTTTTTTTGCGATGCGCCAAGCGTGCTCAAACCGTCAAACCCCTTGCGACGTCGGTTCCGTTCCTAGGCCATTTGACCGGCCAGGGCAATGTCCGGCCGGCCCAGACGGCCCAGACGGCCCAGACGGCCTGCGGCGGGCCGCAACGGCCCGTCCGGGCGGCTTCCCGCGCCACGGCTCAGCCGGCCGCGTCCGGTTCCCACCAGGTGACGGGCTCGAAGGTGGCGGGCAGGACCGGGGCCAGCCCCGGCAGGACCGAGGCCTCGATCAGGCCGCGCAGCCGGCCCTTGAGATTCTTGTAATAGATGTCAAACTCGACGAGGAGCCAGTCGTCGCCGTCGGCCAGGCCCTCGGTCACGACCATGAGGTACTCGAATCCGCTGCCGAACCGGGCCTGGCCGGTGGCGGCGTCGGCGGCCTGGGCGAACCGGGCGAAGCGGTCGAACACGGCGGAAAGGGCGGCCCGGTTGCCCGGGTCCGGGTCCGCGTCGACCTGGAAGGTCAGGGTGACGTAGCCCGTGCCGTCCTGGCGGACGAATTCGGCGATTTTCATGACCCCGTCCCGGGGCGGTCCGCCCCGGCCGAGATCCAGGCCGAAGCCCGCGAATCCGGCCAGCTGTTCATGGGCCTTGAGCTCGCGCAACTGCCGTTTGAGATCGATGACGCCCTCGGACATGCCGCCCTCCCTCGCCCGGGCCGGTGGAAAATCCCTGGCCGCTTGTAAAAGCCTTTCCGGAGACGTATGCTTTTTCCATGCGTTTCGCCACCGTGTTCCCGCATGCGCGCTGCGGAGCCCTTTCTTGAGCGACCCCCATTACTACCGGTCCCTGACCCGGACCATGGTGGCCTGGGTGGCGGCCGTGGCCCTGACGCCGCTTCTGGTCTGCGCGGCCGTGCTCGGCTACGAGTTCCACACCGCCTACCAGACCAAGGTGGTGGCCCACCTGGAGGAGCTGGTCCTCAAGCACAAGCAGCAGATCGGCGCGTTTTTGCGGGAATCGGCCGCCGAACTCCGGGTCCTGACCGAGCTGGCCCCGTTCGCCGATTTCGCGGACGACAGGAAGCTGGCCGAGCTGCTGGCCACCATGCAGCAGGAGCACGGCGGCGTGTTCGTGGACCTGGGGCTGGTCGATCCGGCCGGGGCCCTTGTGGCCTACGCCGGGCCGTTTCGCCTGGGCCGGGCCGATTACGCCGATTCCCCCTGGTTCGCGGCCGCCCGGAAAAGCGACCTGACCATAAGCGACGTCTTTCTCGGGCTGCGCGGCCTGCCCCATTTCGTGGTGGCGGTCCGGCGCACCCATGACGGCAAGGACTGGCTCGTCCGCTCCACCATCGATTTCCAGGCTTTTAACCGTCTGGTCGAAAACATCGGCCAGGGGGCCACGGGCCAGGCCTTCATCCTCTCGGCCCGGGGGGAGTTCCAGACCAAGCCCCGGCGCGGCCTGCCCGTGGACGCGGCCTCGCTTCGGGCCCGCATCTGGAACGGTCCGGACGGCGGGCCGGGCATGCCCGAGGACCGGACCATGGTCTTCACCCTGACCCCGGAGTCGGGCCGGCCGATCGTCTACGTGGCCACGCTTTTCAAGGACGGCCAGTGGGCCCTCGTCTACCAGCAGGACGAGGCCGACGCCTTTCCGGCCCTGTACCGGGCCAGGCTCCTCGGGCTCGCCATCGTGGTCGTCGGCGGCGTCGGCATCCTGGCCGCCGCCTGGCTCCTGGCCCGGCGCATGGCCGGCCGCATCGCCGCGGCCGACGCCGAGCGCGACCTCCTAAACGACCAGGTCATCGAGGCCGGCAAGCTGGCCTCGGTGGGGGAGCTGGCCGCGGGCATCGCCCACGAGATCAACAACCCCGTGGCCATCATGATGGAAGAGGCCGGCTGGGTGGCCGACATCCTGGCCGACGACGACCACTCGACCCCGGACAACCTGACCGAGATGCGCCGGGCCCTGGACCAGATCCGGCTGCAAGGCACGCGGTGCAAGGAAATCACCCACAAGCTCCTGAGCTTCGCCCGCAAGACCGACTCGCGGCTCAAGGAACTGGATTTGAACGAACTGGTGGCCGAGATGGCCGAGCTGTCGGATAAGCGGGCCCGCTACGTCAACGTGCGCATCAAAACCGATCTGGCCCCGGGCCTGCCCCATGTGGCCGGTTCGCCGTCGGAATTGCAGCAGCTGGTCCTGAACCTCGTCAACAACGCCATGGACGCCATGGAGCGAAACGGCGGCGACCTGACGCTGGCCACGCGTCTGGCCGGCGACCGGGTGGAGCTTGTCGTGTCCGACACCGGGCACGGCATGCCCAAAGCCGTGTCGGCCCGGATCTTCGAGCCCTTTTTCACCACCAAGGCCGTGGGCAAGGGCACGGGACTCGGCCTTTCCATCTGCTACGGCATCGTCAAGAAAATCGGCGGCGAGATCACCGTGGAATCGGCTCCCGAGCAGGGGGCCACCTTCCGGGTCTTCCTGCCGGCGGCGGCTCCGGCTCCGGCCGGGGCCCCGGCCGGTCCGGTCCGGTCCTAGTTTTTTTGGGGAGCAGGCATGAGCGAACAGCCCTTGCGGCTTTTACTGGTCGACGACGAGGCCGGCTTTACCGAGGTGCTGGCCAAGCGGCTGCGCCGCCGGGGACACGCCGTCCGGGTGGCCCTGTCCGGGGCCGAGGCCCTGCGCGTTCTTCGGGAAAACGATTTCGACGCGGCGGTCTGCGATCTCAAGATGATGGACATGGACGGCATCGAGGTCCTGAAGATCTTCAAGAAGATGGTCCCCGGCCTGCCGGTGGTCATGCTGACCGGGCACGGCTCCGAAGAGGCGGCCAAGGACGGGCTCTCGGCCGGGGCGTCCGACTACCTGCTCAAGCCCTGCGACATCGACGAGCTGCTCGGCAAGCTCGCCGCCGTCGTGGCCGCGGCCCGGGAGCGGGGAGAAGACCGGGGCGCCGCCCCGGACCCCGCTGGGGGGGATCATCCCCCCCGGACCCCCTGAAAGGGGACGGCCCGCGCCACCCGCCAGGAGACCCCTTTCGGGTGGGTCCGGGAGGGGGTGACCCCCTCCCGGCCGCCGGAGACATCTTTCCAACATTTTGCCGTAACCGAGGAATCCCTATGAACGACGACGTCGCCCGGTTTGACGCCAGGGCCGCTGCCTGGGACGCGAACCCCTTTCGCCGCAAGCTCACCCGGGACATCGCCACGGCCATGGACGCGGCCGGCCTCTTCCGGGAGCCGGTGGCCGAGGCCCTGGATTTCGGCTGCGGCACCGGCCTTCTTACCTTGGAACTGGCCCGCCGGTGCGACCGGGTCACCGGCCTTGACACCTCGCCCGGCATGCTGGCCGAGCTCGACGCCAAGATCGAGGCGGCGGGCCTGGAGAACGTCACCACCCTGCTGGTCGACCTGGAGGCCGGCGAGCCGCTCCCCGGGCGCTACGAGCTGGCGGCCAGCGCCATGGCCTTCCACCACGTGGCCGGGCCGGAAGCGGTGCTCCGGCGGCTTTTCGCCGGCCTGGCCGGGGGCGGCCGGCTGGCCCTGGCCGACCTCGACAGCGAGGGGGGGCTGTTCCACGACGACAACGCCGGGGTCCACCATTTCGGCTTCGACCGCTTCGATCTGGCCGATATGCTGGCCGGCATCGGCTTTACCGGCATCGACGCCCGGACGGCGGCCACCCTCGAAAAGCCGGGAAAGGACGGAACCGTCCGTCCCTTCACCGTTTTCCTCATGACCGCCCGCCGTCCCTAGTCCGGGAGAATCACGCTCCGGACCCCTACCCCGCCCGGAAAAAATGTATTATAGGGCCTTCCCACCCCACGAAACAGAGGATTTTTCATGATCGGCATATCAAAGCTTTATTGCGGCGGCGTGGAACCGTCAGACGCCCTGCGCTACGGCCGCCAATCCGGCCAGCTCCCGTCGCATCTCCTGCAATTTTCCAAAGATAAAAAGCCTGTCGTGGTCTGGAACATGACCCGGCGGTGCAATCTCAAGTGCGTGCACTGCTACGCCAAGGCCGTGGACCCCGAAGGCGTCGACGACATCGGCACGGCGGAAGCCAAGGCCATGATCGACGATCTGGCCGCCTACGGCGCGCCGGTCATGCTCTTTTCCGGCGGCGAGCCGCTGGTGCGCAAGGACCTGACCGAGCTGGCCTCCCACGCCACGGGCAAGGGCATGCGGGCCGTCATCTCGACCAACGGCACGCTCATTACCCGCGAAAAGGCCCGGGAGCTCAAGTCCGTGGGCCTGTCCTACGTCGGCATCTCCCTGGACGGCGGGGAAGCCATCCACGACCGTTTTCGCGGCGTGGCCGGGTCTTACAAAAAGGCCCTGGCCGGCATCGAGAACTGCCAGAAGGAAGGCCTCAAGGTCGGGCTGCGGTTCACCATCAACAACCGCAACGCCGGCGAAGTGCCGCTTCTCTTCGACCTGTTGCGCGACCTCGAAGTGCCGCGCATCTGTTTCTACCACCTGGTCTACGCCGGCCGGGGGTCGGAACTCATCAAGGAAGACCTGGACCACGCCGCCACCCGGGCCCTGCTCGACGTCATCATGGACCGGACCCGGGCTCTCCACGACGCCGGCCTGCCCAAAGAGGTGCTGACCGTGGACAACCACGCCGACGGCCCCTACGTCTACCTGCGCCTGTTGCGCGAGGACCCGGCCCGGGCGGCCGAGGTGATGGAGCTTCTTTCTTTCAACGAGGGCAACAACTCCGGCCGGGGCATCGGCTGCATCTCCTGGGACGGCAAGGTCCACGCCGACCAGTTCTGGCGCAACCACGTCTTTGGCAACGTCCGCGAGCGTCCCTTCTCCGAGATCTGGGACGATCCGAACATCGAACTTTTGGCCAAGCTCAAGGAGAAGAAGCGGCACGTCACGGGACGCTGCGCCGGCTGCCGCTACCTCTCCATCTGCGGCGGCAACTTCCGGGCCAGGGCCGAGGCCGTCTACGACGACGTCTGGGCCCCGGATCCGGCCTGCTTCCTGACCGACGACGAGATCCGGCCCGACGAATAGCCGGCACGGATTCCGGACGCGCAAAAAGGCCGGCAGCGGAAGCTGCCGGCCTTTTTCTATGCGCACGGCGGGATGCGGCGGGGTGACGGGGCACGCCCGGCCGCTTGCCGCTGTGGTGGCTAAAAAAGGGTGTGCTGGTCGTTTCGGACGCCGCGGATGCGCGCGAGCGCCTCCTCGGCCCGGCGGCGCATGCGGAAAAGGGCCCGCATGCACGTCAGGTCGTTTTCCCCGGCAATGGCGGACAGGGCTTCCACGGCCACGGCCAGCTTGGCCTTCTCGTCCATGGCCACGATGGAGGCCACGGCCTCCGCTTCCACGATCTGCCTGACTTCCTTGACCTTGGCCAGCGATGCGACGCTTGCGCTCATTGATCCTTCCCCCGGAGTCGCCTTGGTGGCGGTTGCGTTTCGGCGGGCGTCATACTCCCGGGGGCGGACGGTGTAAAGCGTTCGATCGGGTGTTGACCCTGGGCTTGGAAGCGGCTGTTGACCCCGGCCTTGGAAAAGGAATAGAACGAGAGTAAGCGGCGCGGCCTGTTTGAGGGATCGCGCGCGGAGGGACAAGCCGTGGGCAGGTTACCCTTGGACGCCCTGGAACCGGGCATGACCCTGGCGTCGGACCTTCTGGGAGCCGACGGCCAGATGCTGTTGCCCAAGGGCATGGTCCTTGGCGAGAGCCATATCGCGAGCCTGCGCCGCCGGGGCGTGGCCGGAGCCGACGTGGCCGGGCCCGGGGACGCGGAGGCCGAGGCCGACGCGGCCATCGATCCCGCCCTTGTCGAGCAGAGCGCCGCCCACGTGGGCCGCCGGTTCGTGGTCAACGACCTCGCCCATCCGGCCATGGCCGCCCTCTACGAGGCGGCCGTCATGGACCTGGCCCGGTCCCTGGCCGCGGGCGCCCCCCTGCCGGCCGACAGCCTTCCGAGCCCCCGGGCCGAATCCATGGGCGACCTCTTTTTCAAGGAAGAGGGCGGCGCGGCCGATCTGGTGGAAAGCGAGGTCAAGCTCGCCTCCTTTCCGGACATCTATTTCAAGATCAGGCAGGTCCTCGACTCTCCGGTCAGCACCCCGGTCCAGGTGGCCGACGTCATCAGCAAGGACACGAGCCTGACGGCCAAGCTCCTCAAGCTCGTCAACAGCCCCTTCTACGGCCTGCCCCACCGCATCGACTCCATTTCCCGGGCCGTCATGGTGCTTGGCGGCCAGGAAGTCTCCACCCTGGCCCTTGGCATCTCGGCCATCAACGCCTTCAAGGACATCCCCCCGGAACTGATCAACATGCGCACGTTCTGGGAGCATTCCGTGGCCGTCGGCGTCTTTGCCCGGCTGCTCGGCGCGGCCACGGGCAAAAACGGCGGCGAGCGGCTGTTCGTGTCCGGCATCCTCCACGACATCGGCCGGCTGATCCTTTTCAAAAAGCTGCCCCACGCGGCCGTGGAAGCCATCTACTACGCCAAGGCCAACCAGATGCCGCTCTACGACGCCGAAAACGAGGTCATGGGCTTCGCCCATCCGCTCATCGGCGGCCTGCTCCTGCGCGCCTGGAAATTCCCCGAGGCCCTGGTGGCCACCATCTCCTGCCACCACAAGCCCGAGGCCTGCCCGGGCGACATCGAGCCGGCCATCCTGCATGTGGCCGACATCATGGCCGTGGCCCTGGGGCATTCCCCGCCGGCCTCCTCCATCGTCTCGACCCTGGACGCGGCGGCCTGGGATTCCCTTGGCCTCGCCCCGGAGCGCCTGCCCGAAGTGGCGGCGGCCGGCCTGTCCCAGGTCGGCGACATCGTCAGCGCCTTTTTCCCTGTCCGCAAAAACTGACCAAACCCAAGCCAAGCGAGGTTTGCCCGTGTCCATCGGTGATTTTCATCGCGGCCGCCGGTTGCGCCGCACGTCCGCCCTGCGCGGAATGGTCCGCGAGACCGAACTGCGTCCCGCCGACCTCATCCAGGGCTATTTCGTAGTCGAGAGCGGAGACCGGAACTTCGAGAAACCCATCCCGTCCATGCCCGGCCAGTCCCAGTTTTCCGTGGACCGGCTCGTGGCCCGGGTCGGGGCGGCCATGGACAAGGGCCTTACGGCAGCCATCCTTTTCGGCCTGCCCGAGAAGAAGGACCCGGCCGGCACAGGGGCCTATGCCGACGACGGCATTGTCCAGCGGGCGGTGATGCGCCTCAAGGAAACCTACCCCGATCTGGTCGTGGTCACCGACGTCTGCCTGTGCGAATACACCAGCCACGGCCACTGCGGCCTGCTCGACGGCCACGGCGAGGTCCAAAACGACCCCACCCTGGACCTGCTCGCCAAGACCGCCGTCAGCCAGGCCCGGGCCGGGGCCGACATCATCGCCCCGTCCGACATGATGGACGGCCGGGTGGCGGCCATCCGGGGCGCCCTGGACGGCGCCGGCTTCTCCCACATCCCCATCATGTCCTATGCCGTCAAATACGCCTCGGCCTTCTACGGCCCCTTTCGCGAGGCGGCCGACAGCGCCCCGGCCTTCGGCGACCGCAAGGGCTACCAGATGGACCCGGCCAACGTGCGCGAGGGCCTGCGCGAGGCGGCGGCCGACTTCGCCGAGGGCGCGGACATCCTCATGGTCAAGCCGGCCATGCCCTATCTCGACGTCATCCGGCTCCTGCGCGACACCTTCGACACCCCCATCGCCGCCTACCAGGTGAGCGGCGAATACGCCATGCTCATGGCCGCCATCAATAACGGCTGGCTCGACCGCCAGCGCTCCATCCTGGAGGCGCTGACCGGCATCAAGCGCGCCGGCGCGGACATGATCATCACGTATTTCGCGGAAGAGGTGCTGGACTGGTTGTAGGGAAGACGCGAAGATGCCTCCGGCGGCCGGGGGGGATTTTCCAGCCCCCCCGGACCCCCTGAAAGGGGGACGGGCTGAATGGCCGGTCCTCCTTTTTGCGCGGCGCGGGGGGGGAACCGGCCGGGTGGGTCCGGGAGGGGGCACCCCTCCCGGCCGCCGGAAGCATTCTCCCTTCTCCCTCGCGTCTTGCCTCGCCCGGGCAAACCATTATATCTGACGGACCGCCGCGAGGCACGGCTTCGCGCCAAATCCAGACCAAGGAGAGGACCGTCGGGCAGCCTTGCCCGGGGTCCGCACAGGATATGCAGCATCCACACGGCAAGGGCCCCGGCCATCCCCAGGCCGGCGGCCATCCTTCCGGCCATCCCGGCGGCCAGCCGGGCGGCCATCCCCACGGCGGGCCCGGCGGCATGCCGCCCCTGCGTCTTGTCGCCTGGGAGGTGACCCGGGCCTGCAACCTGGCCTGCAAGCACTGCCGGGCCGAGGCCTGCCTCGACCCCTGGCCGGGCGAGTTCGACACCACGGAAGCCAAGGCGCTGATCGACACCTTCCCGGAGACCGGCAGCCCCATCATCATCTTCACCGGCGGCGAGCCGCTCCTGCGCCCGGACATCTTCGAACTGGTCCGTCACGCCGGGAGCAAGGACCTGCGCTGCGTCATGGCCCCCAACGGCACCCTCGTGACGGCCGAGAACGCCCGGGAAATCAAGGCGTCCGGCATCGCCCGGTGCTCCATCTCCATCGACGCGCCAAACGCCAGGGACCACGACGCGTTTCGGGGTGTGCCCGGGGCCTTCGAGGGGGCTTTGCGCGGCATCGAGTTCCTGAAATCGGCGGGCGTGGAGTTCCAGATCAACACCACGGTCACCAAGCACAACATGGGGAACTTCAAGGAAATCTTCCAGCTGGCCGACAGGCTCGGCGCGGCCGCCTGGCACATCTTCCTGCTTGTGCCGACCGGCCGGGCCGCCGACCTCGGGGCCGAGATCATCACGGCCAAGGAATACGAGGAAGTGCTCAACTGGTTCTACGACTTCCGCAAGACCACCAGCATGCACCTCAAAGCCACCTGCGCCCCGCACTACTATCGGATCATGCGCCAGCGGGCCAAGGCCGAGGGCGTGGCCGTGACGCCCGACACCTTTGGCATGGACGCCATGACGCGCGGCTGCCTCGGCGGCACGGGCTTCTGCTTCATCTCGGCCGTGGGCCAGGTCCAGCCCTGCGGCTACCTGGACCTCGACTGCGGCAATGTCCGCGACAAGCCGTTCCCCGAGATCTGGCGCACCTCGCCCCAGTTTCTCCAGTTTCGCAACAAGGACGAGTACCAGGGCAAGTGCGGCGTGTGCGAATACCACCGCGTCTGCGGCGGCTGCCGGGCCCGGGCCCAGACCATGTCCGGCGGCTACATGGCCCCGGAGCCCCTTTGCGACTATACGCCCCGGGAGGCCCCGAAAGGCTGACTCGTCCTGTCTTTGGCCCTGTGAACGCGGGGGCGGGGCCTGCCGGCCCCCGCGTTTCCGCTTCGGCGCCGGACCCGGCGCGGGCCATGGGCGAGCGGCGCCGCCATCGGCCTTTTTCCCGCCTGTAACCATCCCTTTCTTCCCGGCGACGGGCAAGGGAGCACCCGGATACGGCCGCTTCGTCTTCGCGAGGTCCGCCCGCCCGACAACCTTCCCGCCGGAGCGCCCTTGCCTCTTTTTCCGCCCCAGGCCGCCGACCGGCTTCCGCCGGTGGACGGCCCCATCGATCCCGATGTCTCGGCCCGCATCGATGTCCTGCGCGCCGTTTTGATCGGCCTGATCGTGGTCTGCCACGGCGGCCGCTGGATCGGTTCGGACGTGCCGTTCGCCAATCCCGGCGTGGAATTCGGCCTGACGTTGGTCAACCGGGGCCTGGACTGCGTGGCGGTGCCGCTTTTCTTCGCCATCGCCGGTTTCCTGCTCCTGCGAAAGCTCGAATGCTCGGCCACGGCCTACCTGGCCCTCCTGCGCCGGAAATTCGTGGCCATTGGCATCCCTTTCCTGATTTTCAACGCCGTCTGGATCGTCTGGTTGCTGGCGGTCGGCAGCATCGCGCTTTTCGGCTCGCGGTCGTATCTGCTTGAGGCCGGCATCGTGGCCAAGCTTTTCGGCCTCGGCACCCCGCCGCTCAACTACCCGCTGTGGTTCCTGCGCGACCTGCTCCTCGTTTTTGTCCTCACGCCGGTCTTTCTGGTCTTCTACCGGCGGCTGCCGGTGGCCGGGCTGGTGGGACTCCTCCTGCTGTGGCTGGTCGGGGAGCCGGCCGGCGAGTACTCGCTCGGCGGGTTCGCCTTCGCCTTCTACGCGGGCGGCTTTCTGGCCCGAAGGGGAGTGAATCTCCGGGACACGGCCGGGTGGGACAAATATGTGTTGCCGCTTTTCCTGGCCGGGAGCGTCCTGGTCGGGGCCTCGCCGTGGCTGGGGCTCGACGCCTACCAGCTGGCGGCGGTCAAAAAGGCCTACCAGATCGTCGGCGTGGCCGGGTTCTGGTGCCTGTCGCGCCAGGGTTGGGTGAAGGGGAGCCGGGCCTTGCAGGCCATGGCGGCCCTCAGTTTCTTCATCTTCCTGACCCACGAGCCGACCGTGTCGGTCCTGCAATCGCGGCTTATGGGCCTGTGGCGGCCGACGGGCACGGCCGCGCAACTCATCGCCTACCCCGTTGTCGGATTGGCGGCCATCCTCCTGCTCTACGGCCTCGGCCGCCTGCTGGCCAAGGCCGCGCCAGGGCTTTACGCGGTCCTCACCGGCGCGCCGCCGCGGCGGCGGTTCGCGCCGGTCCCGCCGCCGCGAAAGCCCCTGTCGGAAGCGGGGAGCGTGGCCGCCGGGCTATGCCGGGAAGAGGGGAAGGGATGAGCCGGCCGTCGTGCCTGCCGCCACGAACGAAAAGGCCGGAAGGACGAACGTCCTCCCGGCGCAAGAATACCGCCGCCTTCTGAAAAACAGGCCAGGGGGTCCGGGGGGGATGATCCCCCCCGGCCGCCGGAGGCATCTTCCTCTTCGTCCTCGTCGCTACCCGACCACCACGTTGACCAGCTTGCCCGGCACGACGATCACTTTCCGGACCGTCTTGCCTTCGATGTGCTTGGCCACGTTGGCGTCGGCCAGGGCGGCCTGTTCCAGGGCCGCCTTGTCGGCGTCGCGGGGGACGGTGAGCTTGCCACGCAGCTTGCCGTTGACTTGGACCACCACTTCCACCTCGTCGGTGACCAGGGCGGCCGGGTCGTGCCGCGGCCAGGGCTCGTTTAGAAGCAGCTTTGCGTGGCCGATCTGCTGCCACAACTCTTCGCAGATGTGCGGGGCGATGGGCGAGAGGACCGTCAGCAGGGTGGCCACGGCCGAGGACACGGCCTTGGCCCCCTTGGGCTCGGCGCGCAGGGCGTCGACATTGGCGTAGAGGAAATTGACCAGTTCCATGGCGGCGGCGATGGCCGTGTTGAACTGGAACCGCTCCCGGATGTCCGCCCCGGCCTTGGCGGCCGTGGCGTGCTCGCGGCGGCGCAGCTCGGCAAAGACCGGCGGCAGGCCGTCGATGCCGAGTTCCCCGGCCGGGGCGCAGGCCGCGACAGGCATGAGGAGCCCGCCAAGCTCCTCGGTCACCAGCCGCCACAGGCGCGAAAGGAACCGGGACGCGCCCTCGATGCCCGTATCGCTCCACTCCAGGTCCTTTTCCGGCGGCGCGGCGAAAAGGATGAACACGCGGACCGTGTCGGCCCCGTAGCGGCCGATCATGAGGTCCGGGTCCACCACGTTGCCCTTGGACTTGCTCATTTTCGAGCCGTCCTTGATGACCATGCCCTGGGTCAGCAGGTTTTGAAACGGCTCGTCAAAGGCGAGATAGCCGCAGTCGCGCAGGGCTTTGACGAAAAAGCGCGAGTAGAGCAGATGCAGGATGGCGTGCTCGATGCCGCCGATATACTGGTCCACCGGCAGCCAGTAGCCGACCTCGTCCGGGTTAAACGGTCGGCCGGCTTCCCGGGCCGAGGCGTAGCGGGCGAAATACCAGGAGGATTCGAAAAAGGTGTCCAGCGTGTCCGTCTCGCGCCGGGCCGGGCCGCCGCAGGTCGGGCAGGTGGCGTTCACGAACTCCGGCGAGTGGGGCAGGGGCGAGCGGCCGTCCGGGCGCATGGCCAGATCGCGCGGCAACTCCACCGGCAGGTCTTTTTCCGGGACCGGCACGATGCCGCAGGTCTCGCAGTAAAGGACCGGAATGGGCGCGCCCCAGTAGCGCTGGCGCGAGATGTTCCAGTCGCGAAGGCGGTAGTTGACGCTTTTTTTGCCGCGCCCGGACCCGTCGAGCCAGTCGATAATTTTGCCCTTGGCCTCTTCGTTCGGCAGGCCCGTGAAGTCGCCGGAATCGACGAGCAGGCCGGGCTCCGAATAGGCCGCCTCCATGGCCGCCGGATCGAGGGTCCGGTCCTCGGGCGAAATGACGACCTGCATGGGCAGGTCGTACTTGCGGGCGAACTCGAAGTCGCGCTGGTCGTGGGCCGGGACGGCCATGACCGCGCCGGTGCCGTAGCCCATCAAGACGAAGTTGGCCACATAGATGGGAATCTGTTTGCCCGTGGCCGGATTGATGCAGTACGCACCGGTAAAGACGCCCTCTTTTTCCAGGTCCTCGGCCGAACGCACGATGCGGTCCATGTTGCGCACGGTCTCGACAAAGGCGTTGACCGCCGTGGCCTGCGGCTTGCCGGCGATGAGTTTCGGGACCAGCGGATGCTCGGCGGCCAGGCTCATGAAGGTGGCGCCGAAAAGGGTGTCCGGCCGGGTGGTGAAGACCGTGATCGCATCGGCGCCCTCGACCGGCTCGGCCAGGGGAAAGGTCAGCTCGGCGCCGACGGACCGGCCGATCCAGTTGCGCTGCATGGTGAGAACGCGTTCGGGCCAGCCGCCGGTAAGCTTGTCCAGGTCGGCCAAGAGTTCTTCGGCGTAGTCCGTGATGCGCAAAAACCACTGCTCCAGGTCCTTCTGGACCACGGGCTGGTCGCAGCGCCAGCAGCAGCCGTCGATGACCTGCTCGTTGGCCAGGACCGTGCCGCAGGTCTCGCACCAGTTCTGGGGCGAGTGCTTGCGGTAGACGAGGCCCTTTTCCAGGAATTTGAGGAAAAAGCGCTGCTCGTGGACGTAGTAGCCGGGGTGGCAGGTGGCGATCTCGCGCCGCCAGTCGTAGGAGTAGCCCAGGCGCTTTAATTGCGTGCGCATGGAGTCGATGTTGGAGATGGTCCAGGAAGCCGGGTGGAGCTTGTGCTTTATGGCCGCGTTTTCCGCCGGCATGCCGAAGGCGTCCCAGCCCATGGGGTGGAGCACGTTGTTGCCTTCCATGCGCTTGAACCGGGCCACCACGTCGCCGATGGAGTAGTTGCGCACGTGTCCCATGTGGATGCGGCCCGAGGGATAGGGGAACATCTCAAGGACGTAGTACTTGGGCCGGGACGGGTCGGCCTCCACGCGGAAGTGGCCGCCTTCTTCCCAGAGGGTCTGCCATTTTTTCTCGACGTCCTCGGGCACGTACTTGGTCATGGGAAAACGCTCCTTGGCGAAAAGGGTTCCGTGGCGGCAGGAAACGCGGTCAGCGCACGGAGGTGTTACAGGTCCTTGTGGATCTCGAACTCGCCTGAGTCAACGGCCTTGGCCACGGCGTCGAGGATGCCGTTTATGAAGTTGCGGGAGTTCTCGTCGCCGTAGCGCTTGGCCAGCTCGATGGCTTCGTTCAGGGCCACGCGCAGCGGGATGTCCGACCGGTGGAGGATTTCGTACAGGGCCAGGCGCAGGATGGTCAGCTCCACCTTGGCGATGCGGGAAAGCTTCCAGTTTTTGGAGAACTTGACGATCAGGGCGTCGAGTTCGCGCTGGTTTTGCCACACGCCCTGGACCAGCTCCCAGGCAAAGGCCTGGCCCGCGCCGTCCTCGCCTTCCATCACGTCGTGGGGACAACGGGCGAAGACGCGGCGCAGGGAACGCTCGTCGGCGGCGGACTCGAAAATGAGGCCATAGAGGCACTCGAAGGCCTGCTTGCGGGCCTTGCGGCGGGAGGCGACGGGCTTTTTGTCTTCTGATTCGGGCATGATGCTCTTTGCGACGGCCGGCATGGGGTTAGAGTTGCTCCAGAACGCGGACCATCTCGAGGACGGCGGCCGCGGCTTCGACGCCCTTGTTGCCGGCCTTGGAACCGGCCCGTTCGATGGCCTGCTCCAGGGTGTCCACGGTGAGGACGCCAAAGCCGACCGGCACGTTCGATTCGAGCATGACATGGGCCAGGCCCTTGACACACTCGTTGGCCACGAAGTCGAAGTGCGGGGTGGCGCCCCGGATGACGGCGCCGAGGCAGATGACGCCGGCATAGTTGCCGGAGTGGGCCAGTTTCTTGGCGGCCAGCGGGATCTCGAAGGCCCCGGGCACGCGCACGAGCGTCAGGTCGGCCCGGTCCGCGCCGTGACGGGTCAAGTAGTCCACGGCCCCGCCGACGAGGCGCTCGGTGATGAAATCGTTAAAACGGCCGGCGACCAGGGCGAATTTGAGTCCCTTGGCGTCGAGCTGCCCTTCGATGGTATTGACGTGCATCATGACGTTTCTCCCGGACGGCTTTCCGTCCGTGTTTCACTTCCAGGTTCGTACGACAAACGGCCTCGCCCGGCGCGTCACCCTGGCCAGGGTTTCCAAAGGGCCAAGCCCTTTGGCCGCCGGAGGCATTCCTCCGCCTCCCTCCCGTCCTTCCCGCCTACTCGGCCGGCTTGGCGGTCTTGTCCGGGTCCGGCAGGTGGAGCAGATGGCCCATGCGGTCGCGCTTGGTGGTCAGGTAGCAGGTGTTTTCCGCGCAGGGGCAGGTCTCGATGGGCACCCGCTCGACCACTTCCAGGCCGTAGCCTTCGAGGCCGACGATCTTCTTGGGATTGTTGGTCATAAGGCGCATCTTGGACACGCCAAGGGCCACCAGGATCTGGGCCCCGGTGCCGTATTCGCGCAGGTCCGGCTTGAACCCCAGGCGCAGGTTGGCTTCCACGGTGTCGAGGCCCTGCTCCTGGAGGGCGTAGGCCTTGATCTTGTTGGCCAGCCCAATCCCCCGGCCTTCCTGGCGCATGTAGAGGATGACGCCCCGGCCTTCCTCCTCGATCATGCGCATGGCCTCGTGGAGCTGGTTGCCGCAGTCGCAGCGCAAGGACCCGAACACGTCACCGGTCAGGCATTCGCTGTGTACGCGCACAAGGACCGGCTGGTCGGGATGGATGTCGCCCTTGACCAGGGCGATGTGGGTCTTGTGGTCCTCGCTGGCCGTGAAGGCCACGGCCCGGAAGGTGCCGAAGGCCGTGGGCAGCCCGGCCTCGGAGACCTTGGTCACGGCCAGATGGCCGAACTTCATGCGGTAGCGGATGAGGTCGGCCACGGTGGCGATCTTGATATTGTGCTGTTCGGCAAAGGCGACCAGATCGGGCATTCGGGCCATGTTGCCGTCCTCGCGCATGATCTCGCAGATGACGGCGGCGGGCTTCATGCCGGCCAGGCGGGCCAGGTCCACCGAGCCTTCGGTCTGGCCGGCGCGGTCGAGGACGCCGCCTTCCTTGGCGCGCAGGGGAAAGATGTGGCCCGGGGTGACGAGGTCGTCGGGGGTCGCGCCCTCGGCCACGGCGGCCAGGATGGTGGTGGCCCGGTCAAAGGCCGAGATGCCGGTGGAGACGCCGACCTTGGCCTCGATGGACACGGTGAAGCCGGTGCCGAAGGGGGACTTGTTGTCGGCCGTCATCATGGGCAGGCCGAGCTGATCGACCAGATGCGGGGCGAGCGACAGGCAGATCAGGCCCCGGCCGTGGGTGGCCATGAAATTGATGAGCTCGGGGGTGACCTTTTCAGCGGCGACGGTGAGGTCGCCCTCGTTTTCGCGGTCTTCGTCGTCGACGAGGATGACCATCCGTCCGGCGCGGATTTCCTCGATGGCTTCCTCGATGGGGCTGATGCGCATGTGGGTGTACCTCATTCGGGGCGGCGTCGGTGTGGTGGCCGGCCCTGGTGGAAAAGACCAAAGACCCGGCCGGGCCGGGTCCAAGGGGGAAATAGTGTACGCGACGGCAGAAGGCAAGGCAAGGGAGGCGGATTTTCGCCGACCGGAGCAGTTTCGGTAGTAGGGTTGAAGATTTCTGGAGAATGATTAGTGGTATATGAGTAGAATTAAAAATATCATGATATTTTAAAAGGGACGGTTGTCTGTTTTGCTTTGCTGTATCATTAAGATCAAAAAATCTATACCAAATTGAGTGATCTTAAAAACATCACCATCTTGAAATATTAAATTATTTCCAATCATAAACCCAATATATTTTTCAAAGCTGTAGTTTTCAAAAACGTCTTTGAATTGTTGTTGTACATAATTTTCATAATATTCTTTGGTTAATTGTGTGCTTATTCCATCATTGTTTTGGTTAAGTCTGTTTAGTATTGTTATTTGACTTCCGAAAATTGTATTGTAAATTCTTTCAAAGTGATAAAGTTCTGTCGTCAGCGCCAGCTTTCGGTATAAGAAACTAGTTAGTGATTCATTGTCCATGCTTCTGGTTTGCTCATCATTCTTAAGTATGCTTACTAGGTATTCTATGTGGGTACTGTTATATATATCTGGCAATGCAGTAATTTTATTTTCACGAATGAGGGGTTCGTTTTGAGCTGCTTTCGTAATTTCATTCTCCGACTGCTGTTGCCCCAAATTTGCTTCCCAGTCTTTGTTCTTTAATGTTAATCCTCGAGTTAGTAATTGGCTTAGAGGCTTAAAAAAAAGACAAAAAAAAGTAATTGAAATTAAGATAAGAGCTAGTGGCCAAGCTGCTTTTTCTAATATTGTTTCAAACATATGTTAGACTCCTAAAAAAGCACTTTTGAATAGTTAAAGATATGACAGTTAAAACCCGTGGTCCCGCAAAAACGTTTCCGAAATTTTTGATTCCTTCTTCCCCTTGGCTTCTTGCCAGGGGCCGAGCATCCGCAAAACATACTTGCCGAGCATGTCCGTCTCCATGTTGACGGCCGTGCCGGGCTTCCAGGTGGAAATGGTGGTGGCGCCCTGGGTGGAGGGGATGATGTTGACGGTCAGAAACCCGGCGCCGCAGTCGTTGACGGTCAGGCTGATGCCGTCGAGGGCCACCGAGCCCTTGGGCACGACGAAGACCGAGAAGTCCTCGGGGAACGCCACCTTGTAGCGGACCGACTGGCCCAGGGGCGTGACCGACTCGACCGTGGCGATGCAGTCCACGTGGCCGGAAACCAGATGGCCGCCCAGGCGGTCGCCAAGGGCAAGGGCCCGTTCCAGGTTGACCTGGCTTCCTGGCTTCAACTTCCCCAGGCCCGAGGCGGCAAGCGTCTCGGCCGAAGCATAGGCCGTGAACTCGCGTTCCCCGGCCGTTTCCACGGTCAGGCAGACGCCGTTTACGGCAATGGATTCCCCGAGCACGATCCTGTCCAGGTCAAACAGGGCCTTCACGCGAAACCGCGTCTCGTCGCCGCGCGCTTCCACGGCCATGACCCGCCCCAGTCCCATCACCAGTCCGGTAAACATATCTTCCCGTCCTTCCTGCCTCCCCCTGTCCGGGGGGCCGGGGGGGATGATCCCCCCCGGTGGGGTCCGGGGCAAAGCCCCGGCCGCCGGAGGCATCTTCGTCTTTATTCTTCCAGCGCGCCCTCGCAGGCGAGCAAATACTTCTTCATCTCCGGTCCCGGGCCGAAGCCGCCGAGGCCGTTTGCGGCGACCACCCGGTGGCAGGGGATGACGAGCGGAAACCGGTTGCCGCCCATGACCCGGCCCACGGCCCGGGCCGCCCTGGGACTGCCGGCCCGGGCCGCCAGCCAGCCGTAGCTGACCTTCTGGCCGTAGGGCACGGCGGCCAGTTCGGTAAGCACCCGCCGGGCAAAGGGCGTCACGCCCTCGAAGCAGAGGGGCAGTTCCGGCCACGCGGGCGGCTCACCGGCCACGTACCGGGCCAGGGCCGCCTGCAAGGCCTTGCCGGCGTCGGTCGCCAGGGAAGGCATCCGGTCCTCGGCCCAGGCGAGCCGGAGCGACACGACCTCGCCGGCTTCCCAGACAACCTCCAAAGCCACCCGCCCGGCCACGCATGTTTCGGTGCTGGTCGTCATGAAGATGCCTCCGGCGGCCGGGGCTTTGCCCCGGACCCCCTCGATGGGGGCGGGGTGGGGTGCAGGGCTTCTTACGATATTTTGGGACGGGTTGCCATCCGGCCAAAGGGTGTCAGATTCGGACGGCGGGACCGGCATAGCGACCGCCTTGCCGGATGTCGTCGGTTTCGAGGCGGTCCCGGATGTCGCGCAGAAGGGCCTGCTTGTCCGCGGCCCAGGCCGGGGCGAGGAGTTCGCCGGGCGCGGGATCGGCATTGAGGCGCTCGACCACCAGATCCGGCCGCAGTCGGGCCAAGCCCTGGACAACGGCGTCGAGATAGTCCGGCCGGGACATGGGTTCGTACCCGCCGGCCGTGTACAGGGCGGCCAGGCCCGAGCCGGCGACGACCAGGGTGTTGTGGAATTTGACCCCCCGGACGGGCAGGGTGTTGAGGAAATCGACCGTGGCCAGGAAATCGGCCACCGATTCGCCGGGCAGGCCGGCCATGAGGTGGGCCGTGACCCACAGGCCCGCCCCGGCGGCCGCGGTCGCGGCCCGGGCAAAGGCGGCCGCGTCGTGGCCCCGGTTGATTCGGGCCAGCGTCGCGTCGTTGGCCGATTGCAGGCCCAGCTCCAGGCGGACGTGGCCGAGCGGGGCCCCGGCCAGGAGGGCGATTTTTTCCGCGTCCAGGCAGTCCGGCCGGGTGCCGAGCGAAAGTCCGGCCACGTCCGGCAGGGCCGCCGCCTCGTCCACGAGGGCCTGAAGCCGCGAAGCCGGGCCGTAGGTATTGGAAAAGGACTGGAGATAGGCGAGCAGGGCTTCGCCCCGGCCCCGGGCGGAGACGGTGCCGGCATCCCATTGCGCCCGGAGCCCGAACCCCTTATGGTGCAATCCCGTTCCCGACCCGGCTGCGTTACAGAAGAGACATCCGCCAAGGGCACGCGTGCCGTCGCGGTTGGGGCAGGCGCTTCCCGCATCGAGCGATATTTTTTTTGCCCGGCGGCCAAAAAGCGACCGAAAGGCCTGGGAAAGGGTATTGTAGCGCTGGGACATGGCGGGCGGGGGAGTCGAAAATCAACCGTTGACAACCGGGTGCGAATCGGCAAACACAACGCGTTTGCGAGATCACGAGAGCCGAGTTTGCGGCAAGCGAGGCGATATGTCCAGGATTTTGGATAAGATTTTAGGCCTGTTCTCCAACGATCTGGCCATCGACCTGGGGACGGCCAACACCCTGGTGTTCGTCAAGGGCAAGGGCATCGTCCTGTCCGAGCCGTCGGTGGTGGCGGTCAAAAAGGACCCCAGGGGCGGCAACAAGGTCCTCTCCGTCGGCCTCGAGGCCAAACGGATGCTGGGCCGTACCCCGGGCAACATCGTGGCCATCCGGCCCATGAAGGACGGCGTCATCGCCGACTTCGAGGTGACCGAGGCCATGCTGCGGCACTTCATCTCCAAGGTGCACAACTCCAGGCGGCTGGTGCGGCCGCGCATCATCATCTGCGTGCCGACCGGCATCACCCAGGTGGAGAAGCGCGCGGTCAAGGAATCGGCCCAGAGCGCCGGGGCGCGCGAGGTCTACCTGATCGAGGAGCCCATGGCCGCGGCCATCGGCGCCAACCTGCCCATCACCGAGCCCACCTCCAACATGGTGGTGGACATCGGCGGCGGCACCACCGAAGTGGCCGTCATCTCCCTTTCGGGCGTCGTCTATTCCAAGTCCGTGCGCGTCGGCGGCGACAAGATGGACGAAGCCATCATGCAGTACGTCAAGCGCAAGTACAACATGCTGATCGGCGAATCCACGGCCGAGCAGATCAAGATCCAGGTCGGCTCCGCCCACCACTCCACCAGCCACGGCGAGATGGAGGTCAAGGGCCGCGACCTCGTGACCGGCATTCCGCAAAACATCACCATCAGTGCCGAGGAAGTGCAGAAATCCATATCCGAGCAGGTGGAGAGCATCGTGCAGGCGGTGCGCATCGCCCTCGAGCAGACGCCCCCGGAACTGGCCGCGGACATCGTGGACCGGGGCATCGTGCTGACCGGCGGCGGCGCGCTTCTGCGCGGCCTTGACCAGCTCCTTCGCGAGGAGACCTCGCTGCCCATCACCGTCGTCGAGGATCCCCTTTCGACGGTTGTCCTCGGGTCCGGCCGGGCCCTGGACAACCTGGACGTGCTAAAAGAGGTCACGATAGATTAAACCTTCTCCCCAGCGGATCGCGATCGGCCTGCTCATCGTCCTTTTCCTCTATCTGGGCCTTTTCACCTGGAACATCCGGACAGGCTACGTCGACACGCTGGCCAGCCATACCGGACTCGAGTTCGCCAGGTGGGTATTGGCTCCGGGGAAGCTGGTCCACGAGGAGGCGGCGTCGTTCTGGAACCGCTATCTGTATTTCGTCGGCATCCGGCAGCAAAACGACCAGTTGCGCCAGGAGCTTGATGCCGCGAAAGACGAGCTGTCGAGGCTTCGGGAGAACGCCTCGGAAGTGGAGCGCCTGCGCCGGTTGCTGTCCATGACCCCGCCCGGGGAATGGACCCGCCTGGGGGCGCGTATTATTTCCCATCGCCTGGGCCCGAACGCCGCCCTCGAAACCTTCCTCATCGACAAGGGAAGCGCCTCGGGCGTGGCCCCGAACACCCCGGTCGTCTCGCCCGACGGCGTGGTCGGACGGGTCCTGCGCATTTCCCCGAGCGCGGCCACCGTGCTCCTCATCACCGATCCCAACAGCCGCATTCCCGTGGTCTCCCAGAAAAACAGGACCCAGGGCATCCTCAAGGGCGAGGGCCCGAGCCACGAGTTGTCCCTGCAGTACGTGGCCCAGGGCGCGCCGATCGAGGAGGGCGAGATCCTCGTCACCTCGGGCCTGGAGGAGATCTTTCCCAAGGGCCTGCCCGTGGCCCGGGTGACGTCGGTGGGCCGGTCCGGGGCCTCGCTTTTCCAGCTCGTCACGGCCGCGCCGCTTTTCGTGCCCCAGCAGCTGGAGGAGGCGGCCCTTCTTTTCCGCGGCGCGCCGGTCATCCCGGCCGCCCAGCCCGATGCGTCCGGCCAGCCGGCCCCCGAGCAGCCGCCCTTTCCCACCAAATCCGGCAAGCTGCCGAAGACCCCGGCCGCCATGGCGCCGACCACGCGCCAGCCGACGCCTCCGCCTCCGGCCCAGGCGCCCGCCGCCCAGGCGCCGGCCGCCCCGGCGCCGGCCGTGAAGGCCGCGCCGCCGCCCGCGGCCGTCCAATCCGGCCAGCCCGAGAAAAAGGGCCGCGAGGCCGGAGCCGAGGCCGGCGCGGACCAGAAGAAACGCCGGAAGCCGTCCCGGCCCGAGGGGCAATGAGACCCGGACACATCGCCTTCTGGGCCCTTTTCACCGCCACCGGGGTCTGGCTGCAAAACGTCATCCCCGGGGTGGACTTCCTGGCGCCAGGGCTTATCCTGGCCATGCAGGAGGAGAAATGGACGGTGCCGGTCTGGCTCGGCCTGGTCTGGCTTTTCATCCAGGAAGGGACCGGCAGCCTGGCTTTCGGGGCCGGGCTTCTGTGGTACGGGGCCCTGGCCGGGCTCTATTTTTTCGGGCACTGGCTCTTTGAGGCCCGAAACTTCCTTTTCATGTTCATTCTGGGCTTGTGTCTCGGGTCCATGCATTTTGTGCTCATCAATATCATGGTGTTGCTGCAGGACCAGACCATCCCCTTGGAGCGCCTGCTGATGGAAAGCGGTGTGCAAGCCTTGATCTTCCCCGTCGAATGGGGGCTCATCTACCTCATCCACCACCATCTCCCGGACAGCGGCCATGCGGCTTGAAAGCGAAGCCCCCCAGCAGCACGCCCCCCGTTCCGGGCTGGTCCTGCTCCAGGCCCTGGTCCTTGGCGTCTTTTGCCTGTTCACCCTGCGCCTGTGGTATTTGCAAGTCCACAAGGGCGCGAAATTCGCGGACATGGCCCGGGACAACCAGCTGCGCCAGGTGCTCATCAACTCGGCCCGTGGCCGCATCGTCGATAGAAACGGCGTGCCGCTCGCGGTCAGCGAGCCGTCCTTTGCCCTTGGGCTCGTGCGCGAGGACTGCGAGGACGTGGACGCCACCCTGGCCAAGGTCTCGGAGTGGACGGGCGTGGACAAGGCCGTGCTCGCCGAGACGTTTCGGCGCGGCAAGAAGCGGGTCAAGCCCTTCGAGCCCCTGACGCTGATCACCGACCTGCCCTATGACGCCCTGGCCCGCATCGAGGCCAACGCCATGCTCTACCCCGGGCTCGACATCGTCATCCGCCAGAAGCGGTCCTACCCGACCGGGGCCCTCATGTCCCACGTCCTCGGCTACGTGGCCGAGGCCAACGAGGACGAGCTGGAGAAGAATCCGAGCCTGTCGCTTGGCGACTCGGTCGGCAAACAGGGGCTGGAATTCGCCCTGGAGGACGTGCTGCGGGGCGCCAAGGGCCGCAAGCAGGTCGAGGTCGACGCCTTCGGCCGCCAGCACAACGAGCAGATCCTGGCGCCGCCCCAGGCCGGCAGCGACGTGAAGCTGGCCATTGACGTCAATTTGCAGCGCGAGTGCACGCGGCTCCTGGAGGGCCAGGCCGGGGCCATCGTGGTCATGGAGCCGGACACGGGCAAGCTTTTGGCCATGGTCAGCGAGCCGAGCTTCGACAACAACATGTTCGTGCTCGGCGTCCCGGCCGACAAGTGGCGGGAGCTGCGCGACAACCCGCGCCACCCCATCCAGAACCGGGTGACCCAGGGCGTCTATCCGCCGGGCTCGGTCTTCAAGCTCCTGATGGCCGCGGCGGGCCTCAGCCAAGGCTTCATCAAGCCCGGCGACGTCGTGGCCTGCCCCGGCGTCTACCGGGTCGGCAACCGGGATTTCCACGACTGGAAAAAGGGCGGCCACGGGGCCCTGGACCTGCGCGGGGCCCTGGTCCACTCCTGCGACATCTATTTCTACAAGCTCGGCGACCGCATGGGCATCGACCGGCTCCACGAATACGCCACGGCCAGCGGGTTCGGGGCCCGCACCGGCATCGACCTGCCCCACGAAAAGGCCGGGCTCATCCCGTCCAAGGAGTGGAAACGCAAGCGGTTCGGCGCGGCCTGGTCCAAGGGCGAGACCGTCATCGCCTCCATCGGCCAGGGCTACGTCCTGACCTCGCCGCTGCAGGTGTCCCGCTACCTTTCGGCCCTGGTCAACGGCGGCAGGCTCATGAAGCCCGAACTGGTCGAGACCGAGGCCCCGCGCCTGGACGGCACCCTGCCGCTCAAGGACGCGGACCGCCAGTTCATCCTCGACGCCATGGTGACCACGGTCGAGCACGGCACGGGCAAGTCGCTGCTGCGTTCCGACGCGGTCATGGGCGGCAAGACCGGCACAGCCCAGGTGGTCAAGCTCATAAACGCCGACGTGCGGCGCAAGACCATGGCCATGCCCTACGAGCAGCGCGACCACGCCTGGATCGCCAGCTGGGGGAAAAAGGACGGCAAGACCTACGTGGTGGTCTGCCTGGTCGAACACGGCGGCCACGGCGGCGAAATCGCCGGCCCCATCGTGCGCAAGGTCTACGAGCAGCTGTTCGGCCCGGCCCCGTCCGCGTCCAGAAGCGGCCGCGCCGCCGCGGCCGCCCCGGAGCCGGCCGCGGCCCCGGCCGTGGACGCCGGCGACCTCGGGGACTAGGGTCGCCACCCGCAGGCCCGGGGCGGGATTTTGACAAAAACGAGAGTTCGCGCCCGGCGTCGGCCAACCGGCCGACCGCTTCCCGGTGCCGCCGCGGCGGGCGCCTGCCCGCCTAACAAGGAAGAACGTTTCCCATGCCGTTTGACCGTCGACTGCTCTTTAGCATCAACTGGCCGCTTCTGGGCCTGACCGCGCTCCTTTTCGGCGTCGGGGTCCTGAACCTCTATTCGGCCAGCGGCTTTCGCATGGGCGACGAGCTGACCCTGCAGTCGTTTTACAACAAGCAGCTCATCTGGGGCGCCGGCGGCCTGTGCTGCCTGTTGGCCGTGGTCCTGTTCGACTACAAGCACCTGGCCACCATCGCCTGGCCCCTGGCCATCGCCGTGGCCGTGCTCCTGATCCTGGTGCTCCTTTTCGGCAAGACCGTGTCCGGGGCCAAGCGGTGGCTGCCCATCGGCGGCTATGCCTTCCAGCCGAGCGAGCTGGCCAAGATCGCCATGCTGCTTCTGGCCGCCAAGATCCTGTCCAAGCGGCCCGACCGCCTGGGCTGGCTGGATCTGGCCGGCATCCTGGCCGTATCCCTGCCCGTGGCCGCCCTCATCATCGTCGAGCCCGACCTCGGCACGGGCCTCAATGTCCTGCTCCTGGTGTGCGGACTCATCCTCTACCGGGGTCTGGCCGGGCCGGTCTTCAAGACCCTGGCCATCGCCGGGCCGGCGCTCATCCCGTGCGGCTGGTTTTTCTTGAAACCCTACCAGAAGGGCCGGATCCTGACCCTTTTCGACCCCCAGCGCGATCCCCTGGGGGCCGGCTACCACATCATCCAATCCCAGATCGCCATCGGCTCGGGCCAGATGTGGGGCAAGGGCTTTCTCGAAGGCACCCAGAGCCAGCTGCGCTACCTGCCGGAGAAACACACCGACTTCGCGGTGGCCGTCTTTGCCGAGGAGTGGGGCTTTGTGGGCGGCATTTTCCTTCTGACGCTCTTCTGCCTGTTTCTGCTGCAGTTCTACGTCACGGCCAGAAACGCCAAGGACCGGTTCGGCAGCTACCTGGCCGCCGGGGTATTCTTCTATTTCTTCTGGCAAATCCTCATCAACATGGGTATGGTGCTCGGCATCATGCCGGTCGTTGGGATCCCCCTGCCGTTTATCAGCTACGGGGGGAGCGCCACCATCGTGAACTTCACTCTCGTGGGCATCGTCGTCAACGTCTCCATGCGGCGCTTCTTGTTCAAGAAGAGCTAGGCGGGCGGCTCCATGCGGCGCGGGGAGGTTCCACTCGCCGGCTGTCGGAGGATCGCCGTGGGCAAGCACGACATCAACGCCTTTCTGGGCGCTGGCACCTTTTTCACCGGGCGGCTGGCCTTTGAGGGCGTGGTGCGCATCGACGGGGCTTTCGAGGGCGAGATCACGTCCCCGGGCTCTCTTGTCGTCGGCAAGAACGCGCGCATTTCGGGCCGCATCGACGTGGGGCGGCTGGTGTGCGGCGGCGTGGTGGCGGCCGAGGTCACGGCCGCGGCCATGGTCACGGTCCATGCCACGGGGCGGCTGACCGGTTCGGTCACGACCCCGTCGCTGGTGGTGGAAGAGGGCGGCAGCCTCGACGGCCAGGTGGTGATGGCCGGGGGGGGCGAGGCCGGGGCAACGCCGGCGGCCCTGGCCGCGGGCCTGGATGGCGGGTCGGGGCGGGAGCCGTAAAGGGCAGGCGCCGGGCCGGTTTCCGGCCCAGGGCGGCTGCGCTTTTTGTCAAAAAGGGCTGGACAGGCCGGCCCAAATTCGCTACAGCCGCTTGCTGACTTTGCAAAAATTTTCACAACCTCCCGGAGGGTGCCGATGATTGACTTAAACGCAACGTTTTTCGTCCAATTCGTCAATTTTCTGCTCATCCTGATCCTGCTCAACGTCATTCTCATCGGACCCATCCGCCGCGTCCTCAAAAAGCGGGCTGAACACGTCGCCTCCCAGATGGAAGGCATCGAATCGTTTGCCGTCTCCGCCGATGCCAAGCTCCGGGACTACGAACAGGCCCTGGATGCGGCCCGCCAGGCGGCCACGGCCGAGCGTACGGCCATGAAGGCCGAGGGCCAGGCCCAGGAAAAGACGCTGCTCGACGCCGCCGGCGCCGAAGCGGCGGGCACGGTCCAGGCGGCCCGGGCCGATATCGCGGCCCAGACCGCGGCCGCCCAAAAGGCCCTCAAGTCGAGCGTGTCCGGTCTGGCGTCCAAGGCCGTGGCCAAAGTGTTGGCGGCTTAAATCACCGGGGGTTTTCGTGGATTTCTCAAGGAAAGGGAGGGTTCAATTGAAAAGGCACCACCGCATCGCCACCGTGGTCCTGGTCGTCCTTGTTCTCGGCGTTGCCGCCCTGGCCTATGCCCAGGGTGACGCGGAACACGGCGCGGAAGCGGCCCACGGGCTCAACTGGAAGGACTTCATGTTCCGTGTGGTCAACTTCCTGCTGGTCTTCGGCGTCATCGCCAAGCTCGCCGGCAAGAAGATCGTGGGATTTTTCCGCGGCCGCACCCAGCAGATCGAGAACCAGTTGACCGACCTCGACGTCCGCAAGGCCGACGCGGCCCGTCGCCTGGCCGAGATCGAGGCCTCGATCAGCAACCTGGCCGAGGAAAAGGCGAAGATCGAGCAGGAGTACCGCCGGCAGGGCGAAGCGCTGCGCGACTCCATCATCGCCGCCGCCGAGGCCAAGGCCGAGCAGATTCGCGGACAGGCGACGGCCACGGCCGAGGCCGAGGCCCGCGTGGCCGTGGAAAAGATCCGGGCCGAGCTGGCCGAGTCCGTGGTCGCCTCCGCCAAGACCATGCTCCAGAAGAAGCTCTCCGCCAAGGACCAGGAAAAGCTCGTGGATGAATACTTAACAAAGGTGGTGTTCAATTGACCGGCAACATCGTCGCGCGCCGCTACGCCAAGGCGCTCTTCGCGCTGGCCAAGAAGGCCGGCAGCAAGGCACCGGCGGAGTACGGCAAGGATCTGGAGGCGTTCGCCTCCGTCCTTGAAGCGTCCCCGGCCCTGCTTAAGGTCTTCGCCAACCCCGTCATCGCCGCGGAACACAAAAAGGCCGTGCTGGCCGGGGTTGTGGCCAAGCTTTCCCTTAAGCCCATCGTCGCCAACTTCCTGTCGCTTCTGGCCGACAAGGAACGCCTGTCCTTCGTCCTTGAAGTGTCCGCCTACTACCGGACTCTGCTCGACGAATCCGAGGGCGTCCTGCGCGGCCAGTTGGTCACCGCCTACGCGCTTTCCGAACCGCGCCAGGATCAGATCAAGTCCAAGCTTGAAAAGCAGTCCGGCAAAAAGCTGGTGCTGTCCTTCGCCGTCGATTCCGCCATCCTGGGCGGGGTGCTCCTCAAAGTCGGCGACAAGGTGTTGGACGCGAGCCTTCGCGCCCAGCTCGAAATATTGAAAGAACAAATCAAGAGGGGTGAGTAGGGCCATGCAAATCAAAGCGGAAGAGATCAGCCAGATCATCGAACAGCAGATCCAAAACTACGAGTCCCGCGTCGAAATGAGCGAGACCGGTACGGTTCTGTCGGTCGGCGACCAGATTGCCCGCGTCTATGGCGTCCAGAACGCCATGGCCATGGAGCTCCTGGAATTCCCGGGCGGCGTCAAGGGTCTGGTGCTCAACCTGGAAGAGGACAACGTCGGTGTGGCCCTTCTCGGTGAGGACACCCACATCAAGGAAGGCGACCCGGTCAAGCGCACCGGCACCATCTTCTCGGTGCCCGTCGGCGACGCCGTCGCTGGCCGCGTCATCGATCCCCTGGGCAACCCCATCGACGGCCTCGGCCCCATCGAGGCTCCGGAAAAGCGCAACGTCGAGATCAAGGCCCCGGGCATCATCGCGCGCAAATCGGTCCACCAGCCCATGTACACGGGCCTCAAGGCCATCGACGCCATGACCCCCATCGGCCGTGGCCAGCGCGAACTGATCATCGGCGACCGTCAGACCGGCAAGACCGCCGTCTGCCTGGACGCCATCCTGGCCCAGAAGGGACAGGGCGTGTACTGCTTCTACGTGGCCATCGGCCAGAAGAAGTCCACCGTGGCCCTGGTCGCCGAGACCCTGCGTCGCTACGGCGCCATGGAGTACACCACCATCATTTCGGCCACCGCGTCGGAACCGGCCTCGCTCCAGTTCATCGCCCCCTACTCCGGGTGCACCATGGCCGAGTACCACCGCGACAACGGCCGCCACGCGCTGATTATCTACGACGATCTTTCCAAGCAGGCCGTCAGCTACCGCCAGATGTCGCTGCTGCTTCGCCGTCCCCCCGGACGTGAGGCTTTCCCGGGCGACGTTTTCTACCTCCACTCCCGTCTGCTGGAGCGCGCCGCCAAGCTGTCCGACAAGCTCGGCGCCGGTTCGCTGACCGCCCTGCCCATCATCGAGACCCAGGCGGGCGACGTGTCGGCCTACATCCCGACCAACGTCATCTCCATCACCGACGGCCAGGTCTACCTGGAGCCGAACCTGTTTAACGCCGGTATCCGTCCGGCCATCAACGTCGGCCTCTCGGTCTCCCGCGTCGGCGGCGCCGCCCAGGTCAAGGCCATGAAGCAGGTGGCCGGCACCCTGCGCCTCGACCTCGCCCAGTACCGCGAACTGGCCGCCTTCGCCCAGTTCGGGTCCGACCTGGACAAGGCCACGCAGCTCAAGCTCAACCGCGGCATGCGCATGGTCGAGCTCCTCAAACAGCCCCAGTACAAGCCGTTGACCGTCGAAGAGCAGGTCATCTCGCTTTTCGCCGGCACCCGCGGCTTCATGGACGACGTGCCGGTCGAGGCCGTGCGCAAGTTCGAAGAGGGCCTGCAGGAGTACTTCCACAACGCCAAGGTCGACATCCTGAACGAAATCCGTGAAAAGGCCGCTTTGAACGACGATCTGATGCAGCGGCTTGGCGCGGCCATTGACGAGTTCAAGAAGGGCTTCAAGGCCTAGGCGTCGCGTTCGCCAAAAAACATGCCCATGTTTTTGGAGAGAAACAGCCGCCCGGCGGCGGTCCGCAGGACGCTGCGGGCGGCTGTTTAGGAACGCCACGACAGGCCCAAAGGGGGAGCCATGCCTGCGCTCAAAGACGTCAAGAACAAGATCACCGCGGTCAAAAAGACCAAGCAGATCACCAAGGCCATGAACATGGTGGCCTCGGCCAAACTGCGCCACGCCCAGGCGCGCATCGAGCGGTTCCGCCCCTATGCCGACAAGTTCTACGAGATGCTCGGCGAACTGGCCAAGGGGGCCGATCCCTCGGTCCATCCGCTCCTGGAGGCCCGCGAGGAAGTGAAGACCGTCCTTCTGGTCGTCATCACCTCCGACCGCGGCCTGTGCGGCGCGTTTAACAACAACATCACCCAGGCGGCCCTGAAGGTCGCCAAGGCCAAGACCGCCGAAGGCAAGGCCGTCAAGATCCTGTGCGTGGGCAGAAAGGCCCGCGACAGCTTCCGCCGGACCGACTTCGAGATCGTGGCCGCCTATGTCAACGAAATGGGTTCCTTCGACTTCTCCCTGGCCACGCGCATCGGCAGCGAGGTCATCGGCGGCTATGTCGGCGGCACCTACGACGAAGTGATCATGGCCTTTGGCAAGTTCATCAGCCTTGCCCGGCAGGAACCCACCCTGCTGCCCGTTTTGCCCCTGTCCCCCGCTGCCGCCGGCGAGGTCGTGGAGCAGGTCGGAACCAAGGCCGAGTACCTCTACGAACCGTCGGTGGAAGGGTTGCTCGCCGAGCTCCTGCCCCGGTTCATCAATGTCCAGATCTACCGCGGGCTGCTTGACACCTCGGCCAGCGAGCACGCCGCCCGCATGCGGTCCATGGACAATGCCACCAGGAACTGCGACGACCTCGTCAGCTCGCTGACCCTGGTCTACAACAAGGCCCGGCAGACGGCCATTACCAAGGAACTGATGGACATCGTCGGCGGTTCCGAAGCACTCAAGGGATAACCAAGGGGGCACCATACAATGAGCGCGACAAGCGGAAATGTCGGAAAAATCGTGCAGGTCATCGGCGCCGTTCTCGACGTCGAATTTCCCGAGGGCAAACTGCCGAGTATTTTAAACGCCCTCGAAATCAAGAACACCAACAACATCTATGCCGAAGACCTGGTGGTCGAAGTGGCCCAGCACCTCGGCGACAACGTCGTGCGCTGCATCGCCATGGACTCCACCGACGGTCTCGTGCGCGGCATGCCCGCCACGGACACCGGTTCGCCCATCCGGGTGCCGGTCGGCAAGGCCGCCCTTGGCCGTATCCTGAACGTCGTCGGCCGTCCCGTGGACGAAATGGGCCCGGTCGACGCGGCCGCCATGTGGCCGATCCACCGTCCGGCTCCGGCCTTCGTGGACCAGTCCACGAGCATCGAGCTGCTCGAGACGGGCATCAAGGTCATCGACCTCCTGATCCCCTTCCCCAAGGGCGGTAAGATGGGCCTGTTCGGCGGCGCCGGCGTCGGCAAGACGGTCGTTCTGATGGAGCTGATCAACAACATCGCCAAGCACCACGGCGGCCTCTCGGTCTTCGCCGGCGTCGGCGAGCGGACCCGTGAAGGCAACGACCTCTACAACGAGTTCAAGGAAGCCGACATTCTGGGCAAAGCCTCACTTGTCTACGGCCAGATGAATGAGCCTCCTGGAGCCCGCGCCCGCGTCGCCCTGACCGCTCTGACCTGCGCGGAATACTTCCGCGACGAGGAAGGCCAGGACGTGCTGCTCTTTATCGACAACATCTTCCGGTTCACCCAGGCCGGTTCCGAAGTGTCGGCCCTTCTTGGCCGCATGCCTTCCGCGGTCGGCTACCAGCCGACCTTGGGCACCGACCTCGGCGCCCTGCAGGAACGCATCACCTCGACCAAAAAGGGTTCCATCACCTCGGTCCAGGCCGTTTACGTGCCCGCCGACGACTTGACCGACCCGGCCCCGGCCACCACGTTCTCGCACTTGGACGGCACGCTGGTCCTTTCGCGTCAGATCGCCGAGCTCGGCATCTACCCCGCGGTCGATCCGCTCGACTCGACCTCGCGCATCCTGGACCCCCTCGTCCTTGGCGGCGACCACTACGCCACGGCCCGCGAAGTCCAGATGAGCCTCCAGAAATACAAGGACCTCCAGGACATCATCGCCATCCTCGGCATGGACGAGCTGTCCGACGAAGACAAGCTCATCGTGGCCCGGGCCCGCAAGATCCAGCGCTTCCTGTCCCAGCCGTTCTTCGTTGCCGCCCAGTTCACCGGCAAGGAAGGCCGCTACGTGAAGCTCGAGGACACCATCAAGGGCTTTAAGGAGATCATCGAGGGCAAGCACGATGACATCCCGGAAGGCGCCTTCTACATGGTCGGCGACATCAACGAGGCCGTTGAAAACGCCAAGAAAGGATAAGTGCCATGGCCCAACTCCTCCTTGAAATCGTCACTCCGGACAAGCTCGTGTTGTCCCAGGACGTGGATTACGTTGGCGCGCCCGGCCTCCTTGGCGAGTTCGGCGTCATGGCCAACCACATCCCGTTCCTGTCCGCGCTTGGCATCGGCAGCCTGATGTACAAGGTCGGGGGCAAGGCTAACTACGTCTTCGTCTCCGGCGGGTTCGCCGAAGTCTCGGGGAACAAGGTCACCATCTTGGCCGAAGTGGCCGAGCGACCGGAGGACATCGACGTGGAGCGGGCGAGGAAAGCCCAGGACCGGGCCAAGCAGCGTCTGGATCGCGAACGCGAGAAAGTCGACTTCGCCCGGGCCCAGGCCGCCATGCAGCGCGCCTTCTACCGCATGAAGGTCCGCGACACCGCGACCTCCACCGCCTCCCACTAGCCGGCCGCCGGCATCCGTTGATCCAGGGCGGACCCTCCGGGGTCCGCCCTTTTTTTGTGGGTCGCCCGTCTTTTGCGGCCGGCCCTTTCCTGGTAGGGTGGCCGCTGCGGGCGAACGGCCCGGACAAGGACGGACCATGGCCAAGACACTGCTGCTTGAGATCGTGACCCCGGACCGGCTGGTCATGAGCCGGGACGTGGAGTCCGTGACCGGGGCCGGCTTTGCCGGGGATTTCACCATCCTGCCGGGGCACGTCCCCTTTCTTTCGGCCCTGCGGGTCGGCACCCTGGCCTACCGCCTGGGCGGGACCCTCCACGAGGCCTTTGTCGGCGGCGGGGTGGCCGACGTCGGCCCGGGCCGGGTCCTGGTGCTGGCCGAGGCCGCCGAGCTGCCGGAGGAGATCGACCTCGACCGGGCCCAAAAGGCCAGGGACCGGGCCGCGGCCCGCCTGGAGGCGGCCCGCCGGGACAATGTGGAGTTCGCCAGGGCCAAGACGGCCCTGCAGCGGGCGGTCCTGCGCATCAGGCTCCACGAGGCGCTCGGCGCGGGCCGGCCCGCCAAACGGTCCGGTCCGCGCCCGTAGCCGGCCGGGCCAAGGCCGGCCACCGGGCGGTGTCGCGGCCACGCCACCCGCGCCCAACTTTTTTTGCAGCACGCGCTTTTTGCGCCACACACGGAGACGGCACATGCGAGAGCGCATCGGCGCACTGATTCTGGCGGCAGGCAAGGGGACGCGCATGCGAAGCGACGCCCCCAAGGTCTTAAAGACCCTTCTTGGCGAACCCATGCTCCGGTACGGCCTGGCCGCCCTGGAAAGCCTTTTCGCGGACCGGGTCCTGACCGTGGTCGGCCACCGGGCCGAACTGGTCGCGGCCGCCTTTCCCGGCCAGGCCTCGCGTTTCGTGGTCCAGGCCGAGCAGCTCGGCACCGGCCATGCCCTGGCGGTCGCCCTGCCGCGCCTGCTGGCGGCCGGCCTGACCCACGTGCTGGTGGTCAACGGCGACGCCCCGCTGGTCACGGCCGAAAGCCTGGACCGGTTTCTGGACCAGGGGCTGGCCGCCGGCGCCGACGTGGCCTTTGTCTCCATCGAGCTGCCCGAGGCCGGGGCCTACGGCCGGGTGGTGCGCCGGGATGGGGGGGTGCGGATCGTCGAGGCCAAGGACTACGATCCGGCCCGGGACGGCGCCGTGACCGGCGAGATCAACGCCGGGGTCTACCTCCTGCGCCTGGAGGCCGTGGCGCCCTTCCTGTCGCAACTTACCAACGACAACAAAAGCGGCGAATACTACATCACCGATCTGGTCGGCCTGGCCGCCGGGGCCGGCCTCTCCGTCCTGGCCGTCAACCGGGGTCCGGACCCGGCCTACCTCGGCATCAACAGCCCCCGCGAACTGGTGGTGGCCGAAGAGGCGCTCCGGCGCCGCATCGTCGAGGCCCACCAGGACGCCGGGGTGGTCATCCGGGCGGCGGACGGGGTCCGCATCGGCCCGGACGTCGTCCTCGCGCCCGGGGTCGAGCTGTGCGGGCCCCTTGAGCTCTATGGCGCGACCGCCATCGCCGCCGGCGCGACGGTCTGTTCGCACGGGGTCCTTGTCGACGCCGCCATCGGCGAAAACGTCACCGTGCATCCGTTTTGCCACCTGGAGGGCGCCCGCGTGGCGGCCGGGTGCCAGGTCGGACCGTACGCCCGGCTGCGGCCCGGGGCGGTCCTGGAGGCCGGGGCCCGGGTCGGCAATTTCGTGGAGATGAAAAAATCGACCCTCGGGCCAGGGGCCAAGGCCGGCCATCTGACCTATCTGGGCGACGCCACGGTCGGGGCCGGCGCCAACATCGGGGCCGGCACCATCACCTGCAATTACGACGGGGTGCACAAGCACAAGACCGTGATCGGGCAGCGGGCCTTCATCGGCTCCAACTCCGCCCTGGTCGCGCCGGTCACCATCGGGGAGGGCGCCCTTGTCGGGGCCGGATCCGTGATTACTTCCGATGTGCCGGACGGGGCCCTGGCCCTCGGGCGCGGCAGACAGGTGACGAAAACCCGCAAATGAGCACCCGGCTTGCCTTTCGGGGCAAAGCGGGGTAGGGGTGGGCATGGACATATTTGACGCCCTGGAAGAACGCGTGGAGCGTCTGGTGGCCCGTAAAAAGGCCCTGGAAGAAGAAAACGCCATGCTTCGGGCCGATGTGGCCCGGCTTGCCGCAGAAAAGGAAGCCGTGGCCCAGCGGATCGACGGACTCCTGGGGAAACTCCAGGAAGAGCTTGCAGAGGAGGCTCCCGCCGGCTGACACAGCCGCGGGATTCCTCGGGTGGGTCGATGCCAAGCTACAGCTTGTCCATATTGGGCTATGAGCTTTCGTTCAAGACGGACGCGCACTCGGAGCGCGTCAACTCCGCCAAGGAATTGGTGGAGCAACGATACAACATGCTGAAGGCGGGCGGGAAAAATCTCGGTAAGGAGAAATTGCTGGCCTTTGTCGCATTGGGTCTGGCCGATGATGTGCTCATGTCGAACCAGCAGCTCAAGGATCTTGAGTCTCGGGCCGGAAAGCTGCTGACCCAGATAGATTGAGGTCGCCAAAGCGGCGACGCACGAAAAGTTCCCTGGGGTGTGCGTGATCGTTGATTTATTTTTGAGCCGATACTCAAAAATAGGATGCCGCGACGCATGGCCGGTGTGCGTGCCCGGCTCTGTCCGGGTGGCCTGAAGGTCAAACAGGGGCGTCCGCCTTGGTTGCCAAGGTTCAAAAGAATTGACGACACGGCTCTCTGGGGCTTTTATATAAACCAGCTTCCTGGTCGCGGCTGCCGCCCGTGCGGCGGCCCCGGCGACCGGACTGGATTCGCGCCATCCCCCACGCGGCACCCGGCAGGCCGTTTTCCGGATTGAAACATATCCGGTCCCTTGCCCATGGCTGCGGCCGTTTCCCTTCCCCGCTTCGGGAGAAGTCATGGAATTCTCGACCATATTCATGGGGATTTTTGGCGTGGGGTTGGGCCTGCCGGCCGGGTACTACCTCGACAAGTGGATTTCGCAAAAGACGCTCAACGAAGCCAGGACCCTGGCCGACCGCATCCTGGACGAAGCCCGCAAGGACGCCTCCGCCCACAAGAAGGAAGTCGTCCTGGCCGCCCAGGACGAGCAGTTCCGCCAGAAGCAGGAACTCGAAAAGGAATACCGCGACAAGATCAATGCGGTGGAAGAGAAGGAAGAGCAGGTTCTCAAGCGCCGCGAGCGGCTGGAAGAGAAGCAGGAGCAGATCGTCCAGAAGGAATCCGAGATGCTGGCCGTGGAAAAACGGCTGACCATCAAGGAACGCGAGCTCGGGGAAAAGGCGGAGGCCCTGGCCCTCTTGGCCGACGAGCACGAGAAGCGGCTCCAGGAAATTTCCGGCCTGACCATGGAAGAGGCCAAAAAACGGCTCATGGAAGAGGTCGAGTCCAAGACCCGCCACGACGCCGCCCGCATGATCCGCCACATCGAGATGGAAGCCAAGGAAACGGCGGACAAGAGCGGCAAGAAGATCCTGGCCCTGGCCATCCAGCGCTACGCCGGCGACTTCGTGGCCGAACAGACCGTCACCGCCGTGACCCTGCCCTCCGAGGAAATGAAAGGCCGCATCATCGGCCGCGAGGGGCGGAACATCCGAGCCCTCGAAGCCGCCACCGGCGTGGACCTCATCATCGACGACACGCCCGAGACCGTCATCCTGTCGGCCTTTTCCCCGCTCAAGCGCCAGATCGCCAAGATGGCCCTGGAGCGGCTCATCACCGACGGCCGCATCCACCCGGCCCGCATCGAGGACATCGTCAAGAAGTGCGAGCAGGAGCTCGACGTCAAGATCCGCGAGATCGGCGAGCAGGCCACCTTCGACTGCGGCGTCCACGGCATCCACCCCGAACTGGTCCGGTTCCTCGGCCAGCTCCAGTACCGCACCAGCTATTCCCAGAACGTGCTCCAGCACTCCCTGGAAGTGGCCGCCCTGGCCGGCATCATGGCCGCCGAGCTCGGCCTCGACGTCAAGCGGGCCAAGCGGGCGGGGCTCCTCCACGACATCGGCAAGGCCGTGGACCACGAGATCGAAGGCCCCCACGCGGTCATCGGCGCGGATCTGGCCAAGAAGTACGGCGAACCGGCCGACATCCTCCACGCCATCCAGGCCCACCACGAGGATGTGCCGCCGAAATCCGTGCTGGCCACCCTGGTCCAGGCCTCGGACAGCCTGTCCGGCGCCCGGCCCGGAGCCCGCAAGGAACTCCTGGAAAGCTACGTCAAGCGCCTGGAAGAGCTCGAGAATCTGGCCACGGACTTCGACGGCGTGTCCAAGGCCTACGCCATCCAGGCCGGCCGCGAAATCCGGGTGGTGGTCGATTCCGAGCACGTGGACGACGACAAGACGTTCATGCTCTGCAAGGACATCGCCAAGCGCATCGAGGACAACCTGACCTATCCCGGCCAGATCCGGGTCACGGTCATCCGCGAGAAGCGGGCCGTGGGCTTTGCCAAATAGGACGCGGCCAAGCCGCCGCCCGGGACGCCTCCGCGTCCCGGCGGGGCCGCAGCGCCAGACCGGGGACCAGGGCCGGCGACGGAAAGAGCGACAGGAACGGGGCCTGCAGGTCCGGCGCCCTTGCCCGGGCCGGGGTGGGCGGCGCCGGCTGGTTTGGCCGGCGGCGCGGCCTCAAGCGGCCAAGTGAAGGGGAGTGACGGCGGCATGCGGGTGCTTTTTCTCGGCGATATCGTGGGCCGGCCCGGCCGGTCCATCGTGTTCGAGCGCCTGCGGCAGGTCCGGCGCGACTTCCGCCTGGACCTGGTGGTGGCCAACGGCGAGAACGCCTCGGGCGGCATCGGCATCGCGGCCAAGGTGGCCCGCCAGCTCCTCGACGCCGGCATCGACGTCCTGACCGGCGGCAACCACACCTTCCGCCACAAGGACATCCACCCGTTTCTCGCGGCCGAACCCCGGATGCTGCGCCCGGCCAACTACCCGGCCGGCGCGCCCGGCCACGGCTGGCAGGTCTTCCGCCCGTCCGGCCGGGAGCCCTTTGCGGTCATAAACCTCCTTGGCCGGGTGTTCATGGACGCCGTGGACTGCCCGTTCCGGGCGGCCGACGCCATCCTGGCCGAGCTGCCGGCCGACGTCCGGTTCCGGCTGGTCGATTTCCACGCCGAGGCCACGTCCGAAAAAAGGGCCATGGCCTATTATCTGGACGGCCGGGTCAGCGCGGTCCTCGGCACCCATACCCACGTCCAGACAAACGATGCCCAGATCCTGCCCCGGGGCACGGCCAGCCTCACCGACTGCGGCATGACCGGCCCCGCCGCCTCGGCCATCGGCATGGACACCGAAGAGGTCATCGCCCGCTACCTGACCGCCTTGCCCGTCCGGTTCGCGGTAGCCAAGACCCCGCCCGAGATGCAGGGCGCGCTCATGGATATTGACGCGGCCACGGGCAAGGTCGTAACTATCGCTGCCTGGCGGCATCCCTGACCGCCGCCGTCGTCCGAACCGGAGGAAATCCCATGCCCAGCAAACGCATCGCCGCCCTGGCCCTGGCCGCCACATTCGCCTGCCTGGCCGCGACACCGGCCTTGGCCGCGCCCGAGCGCGTGGCCATCTACATGACCGTGGGCGGGCCCCTCGAAGTGGTGCGCGACGGCGCGGCCTCCACGGTTCTGCTCGGCGGCCGGGTCATCCACCAGGCCACCGGCGCGGCCCTGACCGCCCAGTCCTACATGAGCGTCGGCGATCCGGCCGACGGCTACGACGCGGTCCTCATCCGCCACGGCGTGGGCGACGCCGCCTGCCCCATCACCTACGACCTGGTGACCGTCGGCCCGGACAAGACCTCGGTGGTGGTGCCCGGCATCAACAAGTGCTCGCGCCTGGTCAACATCAATGTGGAAGGCGACAAGCTCATGCTGGTGACGGAAAAGCAGAACGGCCGCACCGAGATCATCGAATACAACGACAAGCAGCGCCGCAGCGGCGCAAAGCAATAGGCCAGCCATGACGGTGACGCGACTCCTCGTGCTTCTGGCGACGCTCCTGGCGGTTTCTCTGGGCGGTTGCGCCGAGGAAACGGTCTACGACTGGCAGCGGCCCCACGACACCTATCAGGTCGGCTCGTTCAGCCAGTACAAGAAAGCGGAAGATCTGAAGAGCACGCTGCAGAAAAACGGCTTTGACAGCCGCATCGAAACGGATATCAAAAACGGCCAGTTCACGTTGAACGTCCTGGTCGACGTCTACGACAAGGGCCCGGACACCCTGACCAGGCTCGAACGCATAAGCGGCGTGACGCCCCACCTGCGTGGGCCCAAATCCGGCAAGCCGGCGTCGGCGTCGCCGCCTCCCATTCCGCCAAGCGGCATCTGATGGCGGAGGAAAAGTCGGGGGGAAGCCTCCGGCGGCCAAAGGGCTGCCGCCCTTTGGAATCCTCGAAGGCTTGCGGCGTGCGGGATATTGTAGCCTGAAGTCTGTTTGCGCTTGAGAAAAATTTAAATATTTTGGTATATTGTTTCCGCAATCCGCAACCGCGGATCGTGGAGACGCGACGCGGGCGGGTTCCCGGCCACGGCCGCCATGGCCCGTTCCTGCCGGCCCGAACGTCCCCGGCCCAAAGCCCATTCGCCCAAAAGGATCAGCCTTGAACATCTTCGACGAACTCTCCTGGCGCGGCCTCCTCCACCAGACCTCCGACGACGCGGGCCTGCGCGACCACCTGGAGACGCCCGGCCGCGTGCTCTACTGCGGCTTCGACCCCACGGCCGACAGCCTGCACATCGGCAACCTCGTGCCGCTCTTGGCCCTGGCCCGGTTCGCCAAGGCCGGGCACAAGCCGCTTTTCCTCCTCGGCGGGGCCACGGGGCTCATCGGCGACCCGAGCGGCAAGGACAAGGAGCGCCAGCTCAAGACCGAAGACCTGGTTGGCGCCTCTGCGGAAAAAATCAAAGCCCAGGCCATGGCCTTTTTCGAGCGCCTGGGCGTGGCCGACGCGGTCACGCCGGTCAACAACCTGGACTGGACCCGGCCCATCTCGATCATCGAATTTCTGCGCGACACGGGCAAGCACTTCACCATCAACTACATGCTGGCCAAGGATTCGGTGAAATCGCGCATCGGCCGCGAGGAGACCGGCATCTCCTACACCGAGTTCAGCTACATGATCCTCCAGTCGCTGGACTTCGAGCACCTGTGCCGCACCCAGGGCTGCACGCTCCAGATCGGCGGCGGCGACCAGTTCGGCAACATCACCGCCGGGCTGGAGCTCATCCGCCGCAAGACCGGCAGGCAGGCCTACGGCCTGACCTTCCCGCTCATCACCACGGCCAGCGGCGCGAAGTTCGGCAAAAGCGAGAAAGGGGCCATCTTCCTCAATCCCGAGCTGACCTCGCCCTACGCCTTCTACCAGTACTGGATCAACGCCGACGACCGCGACGTGGTCAATTTCCTGCGCTATTTCACTTTCCTGTCCCAGGAGGACATCGAGGCCCTGGCCGGGCAGACCGAGGCCGAGCCGCACCTGCGCGCCGCCCAGAAGCGGCTGGCCCGGGAGACGACCGCCATGATCCACGGTGACGCCGAGCTGGCCAAGGTCGAGGCCGTGACCGAGGCCCTTTTTGGCGGCGGCGACCTGACAACCGTGGACGCCGCGACCCTCAAGGCAGCCCTCCAGGCCGCGCCCGGCCGGAACTACCCGACGCTCGGCGACGTGCCGCCCCTGCCGAAGCTCCTGGCCGACCTGGCCCTCTGCCCGTCCAACTCCCAGGCCCGCAAGGACATCAAGGCCGGCGGCGTCTCCATCAATAACGTCCGCGTCACCGCCGAAGACCGGACCCTCGTCCCCGAAGACTTCCTCGGCGGCGATCTCCTCATTTTGCGCAAAGGCAAGAAAAACTACGGCGTCGTGACTCTCGGCTGACGCCGCAGGATGAAGATGCCTCCGGCGGCCGGGGCGCTGCCCCGGACCCCGCTGGGGCGCTGCCCCAGACCCTGCCAGGGCTCTGCCCTGGACCCGCCGGGGGGGATGAT